>NZ_JAUBOQ010000076.1:9024-21435 GCF_036700325.1 Microcoleus sp. Z1_B2 | reverse complement strand
TAAGAATTGTTTTATAAAAAACAAATCATGCACAAATATGATTTTCTGTCAACTTAATTTAGATGCGTTTACCCTGGTATTGCTAGGTTTAAGCAGAAGTCATGCACGTTCCCAACTAGGGACTAGAGCCTATGCGGTCAAACCTTTTTATCGAGGCCAAAAAGTCACAGTAATTGGTGCAATTAGTCTCACGCAAGTAGTGGCATTAATGACCATTGACAACTCGATGGATAGCCAAGCATTTGAGGTATTTATCGATCAATGTTTAGTGCCACAATTGTGGTCGGGAGCAGTAGTAGTGATGGATAACTTACCAGCGCATAAAGTAGATTCAATTAAGACTATGATTGAAGCGGTGGGTGCTTCTATCTTGTGTTTGTCCCCATACTCTCCTGATTTTAATCCAATTGAATTATGGTGGTCGCAACTCAAATCTTTATTGCGACAGTTTTCACCAACCAGCACTAAAATGGTTGACAGGATAATTGCTGTGGCTCTTGACTTAATTAATCCGAAACATCTTAAAAACTGGTTTACTAATTGCTGCTACTGTACCTCATAACATCCGGAAGTGCTGTATCTGTATCACTACTTTTCATCCAAAGCTTCTATCCCCGACTATCCTTGTGGCACTCCAGACATTCCATTCTTTAGAGAGCGCTGAGAGTAAATTGCTGCTAACTTATCTTGAGGCTTTCTTTCGCAAATCTTATTGAACAATTTTTGCGTCTAAGTAAAATTTTTCTCGAAATAAAGCTCCAGACATTTTTGAAATTCAGCAGCAGTTGCCTGTTTTAGTTGAATGCTTTGTTCTGTTTCTGCATCATACAGAATATTCCAGGTTTATGAATTATACCCCGCTCTCACGGGGTTTATTTACAGTTCTCGCATCTTAACTGATTCTGTCGCTCGAAACCCGGTTTATCCGTACTAAATGTACATAAAATATGCTGTAAAATATTTAACAAGTAGGTTGTGCCGACGGAAAATATTGCAACTTTTTTTTACACAATTTATATTATGTGCGCTTACTTCCGGCTGTTAAAAAAGGTTTAATTAAGAATAAAATATTGGATCGCTGCCCCTGAAATTAGCCACAAAATTAAGCTACAGCGGATTCCAGGTTTATAAAGTACACCCCAGAAACCGGGTTTCTTCTGGATTTCTCGCCAGAAACCGGTTTTATTCAAGAAACCCGGTTTCTCTGTACTTCACTTACCTGGAAAGTGCTGTATATTATAGCAGATTTCAGGAAAGTGAGATTTGCTATGGCTGACTCTATTGCTCGTCGCTTGGAACAATACACGGTAAAACGATCGCACGAAGTTTTAATCGTCAAGGCCGAAATAGACGGCGAATTCGATGAAATTGCTATTTTTAAAGGCTTTTCTAGCTCCCTGACGCGATCGACCGCGAGCGATCCAGAGGTTCCTGTTTTGCCGGAGGAAGCAAAAATTGTCAGTATCGATCGCGTGGAGAGCCCCTACAATCCAAATAACCCCCGCTATCTTCAGCAGGGGTTATCTTGGGAAACAATGCAATCTCTATTGTCCGAGGCGGGAGTTTAGCTCTCGCATTAGGGACACAACGCCAGAAAAACAGCAAGGACACAACAATGTTGTGTCCCTACTACAAAAGCACTATGTCCTTACCATTAGAGCTAGAGCGTGCCGCCGGCAGCTTGGAAACGAGCTCTCGCGCGCTTGATTGCTTGCTTGGCTTGAATTTGCTCTTGCAAAGTGCCGGTAGTAGCCTTTTGCAAACGAGCTTCTGCTTCGGTGTAAGCAGTACGAGCAGCTTCTTTATCAATGGTTTCGCCTTTTTCAGCGCCGTTGACAAGAATAGTAACTTTGTTTTCTTGGATTTCTGCAAAGCCACCCATCAGAGCAATAGACACCCATTCCTTGCCGGGACGGACGCGCATCACTCCGGTATCCAAAGCTGTCAACATGGGAGCGTGACCGCTCAAGATACCCAGTTGGCCTGTGGTGCTCGGCAGAATTACTTCTTCAGCATTAGAATCCCAAACAGTTTTGTCTGGGGCCACTACGCGCACAGTTAATGTCATAAATTGTCAGTTGTCGGTTGTCAGTTGTCAGTTGTCAGTTGTCAGTTGTCAGTTGTCAGTTATCAGTTGTCAGTTGTCAGTTGTCAGTTGTCAGTTGTTACCAATAACCAATAACTAATAACAAATAACTAATAACTACTGACTCATGACTCATGACTACTGACTACTGACTCATGACTAAAATTACTTGGCGTCAGCTTTCATTTTTTCAGCTTTGGCGATCGCCTCGTTGATATCGCCCACCAAATAGAAAGCTTGTTCCGGTAATTCGTCAAGTTCGCCAGCCAAAATCATCTGGAAGCCCTTAATGGTGTCTGCCAACTTGACGTACTTGCCGGGGGAACCGGTGAACACTTCAGCCACAAAGAACGGTTGAGACAAGAAGCGTTCAATTTTGCGAGCGCGAGAAACTGTCAAGCGGTCATCTTCCGACAGCTCGTCCAAGCCCAAAATTGCAATAATGTCTTGCAATTCCTTATAGCGTTGCAGAGTAGACTGCACCTGACGAGCAACACCATAGTGTTCTTCGCCGACAACGCTAACTTGCAACATCGTAGACGTAGAATCCAGCGGGTCAACCGCAGGATAAATCCCCTTCGCAGCCAAACCGCGAGACAACACAGTTGTAGCGTCCAAGTGAGCAAAAGTCGTAGCCGGTGCGGGGTCAGTCAAGTCATCCGCAGGTACGTACACAGCTTGAACCGAAGTAATCGAACCTTCGGTAGTCGAGGTAATCCGTTCTTGCAAGTCGCCCATGTCTGTACCGAGAGTCGGCTGATATCCCACAGCCGAAGGCATCCGACCCAACAGAGCCGATACCTCAGAACCCGCTTGCACGAACCGGAAGATATTGTCAATGAACAGCAGCACGTCTTGCTTGCTGACATCACGGAAGTATTCGGCCATCGCCAGAGCCGACAGGCCCACGCGCATCCGAGCACCAGGCGGCTCGTTCATTTGACCGTAAACCAGAGCAATTTTTGACTTGCTGCGGTCTTCTTCGTCAATAACCCCCGACTCGATCATTTCTTTGTAGAGGTCATTGCCTTCGCGGGTGCGCTCGCCCACACCACCGAACACGGACACGCCGCCGTGAGCCTTGGCGATGTTGTTCACGAGTTCCATCATAATCACGGTTTTGCCGACGCCTGCGCCGCCGAACAAACCGATTTTGCCGCCGCGACGGTAGGGGGCCAGCAGGTCAATCACCTTGATCCCTGTTTCAAACACCGAAGGCTTGGTTTCCAGTTCGGTAAAAGCCGGCGGGTTGCGGTGGATGGGCATACTTTCGGAAGTATTGACCGGGCCTAGGTTGTCTACGGGTTGACCGATGACGTTAAAAATCCGGCCGAGAGTTGGGATGCCGACTGGAACTTGGATTGCTTCCCCGGTATCTACTACTTCCATGCCACGCACCAAGCCGTCGGTGGTACTCATGGAAACTGCACGCACTTGGCTGTCTCCGAGCAGTTGTTGAACTTCGCAGGTAACGGCAACGTCTTGACCTGCTTCGTTTTTGCCGGAAATCGTGAGAGCGTTATAGATTTGGGGCAGTTTGCCGCCTGGGAATTTTACGTCTACAACCGGCCCAATGATTTGGGTGATGTAGCCTACGTTCGTTTTTTCTGCGGTGGATACCATGAATAGTGCCTTTGTTAGGATGCTATTTTTCCCGTTATGGAAAAAGTCTTAACATTTAGAAATGCTATTCCTCAGATTACCACTGAACAGACGCACTATTTAGATTTGTATGGGTCTGGTTAAGAGTCATTTTTATGGTTACTGCCCTCGCTTTTTTTTCCTGCGAGCCGCAGCCAAAGCCCCGATCCCCAGGATAGTCCCGAATACTGTGACTGGTTCGGGGACTGGTTCGGGGGCTGGTTCTGGGACTGGTTGGGGGACTGGTTGGGGGACTGGTTGGGGGGCTAACTCAGCGGACACGGTGAATTCGTTGAAGTCTAGCTTGGTTCCTGGTTCGGCATCGTCGAAGGAGATTTTTGTGCCATTAGCCAGTTCGGCCATTGTGAGGGATGAAAATTGCTCTGGGCCTTTACCGCCGTTGATGTTTGCAAAGGAGCCGCTGGAGTTGGGGTCGAGGCTAAATTTACCAAACACAGCAAGCTGACATCCCGCCACCAGACATTCATCTCTTCGGAACTGGGTGCCAGCGGCCCGCCATTGGGAGCTGTTCATGAAGGTGCTTGACGAGACGTATTGCTCGAAAGGTCTGCCGGTGCCGGTGTCGCTCCACAGCAGCAGGGCATAAATTTGATCCTTCAAAAATCTGAAGTTTTGGGTGATGGAGCCGTTTTCGGAGGTGACTGCGTTCCCGAAGGTTCCTTTCCAGTTGTTGGCAGAGCCGTTATCTGAGGGTTTAGTCTCGTAAAACAGTCTGGCGATGTTTGTGTAGCCATTGTTTTCTGGCTCAGCAGCCAAAGCTGCTACCCACAAGCTGGACTGGTAAGAGTTGTGAGATTCTAGGAATGTGAACTCTACATTGGTATCTCGATCGAACTGGATGCCGTCGGTGCCAAACATGAAAGCTCGGACGGGCAGGCAGATGCTGAGCAACATTGTGGTTGCCAAGCTGGCGACTGTAAAAGATGTTTTTTTGACTAGCGTTAAGGTAGTCATAACCCTGATTCCTCCTGTATTGTTAGGTAGTTAGGCCCAAAATGCCCTAAATGCCATGTTGCCGTGACGCGAATAGACGATCGCGAGCCTGCGATATTTAGGACGATCGTCAAACCTGAAGAAGAGGCTCCACACCAGTGAATATACATACATATCTCACTTAAGGGTGTTTTGCAGTAAATGAGTGCTTCTTCTAAGAGTTTTCACTGACACTAGATTGGCACAGTTTAATCTGTAACAGCAAGATTTTCATCCGGCCTAGACTTCCAAGCTACTACATTTACTTGGTTTCGGTAACTGTCTAAAGTTGAGTGCAAGACTTGCCTATATTGGCTTTCATCAAAAATACATAAAAATTTTAGTCGAGCTTTATGAAGTTTTGGTAAAGTTCATCCCTAAAATATAAAGTTTTTGAGAGAAAGTCGGCTGTTCGGTTAGTTGCTCCTGAAAGCGGGCTGCAAGCTGCTCGCCCGATGCAGAAAGAAGCGGGAGCGCCGGCGAGTAGGGATTTGAGCGAGTTTTTTGCTACTTTAAGCAAGATGTATAACAGGCGAGCGATACTTACGTAGTTTTGACTAAAATCGCGAGTTTTTTAAACCCCTAAACCTCGCGTTATGTGCCATATTTTCCGCCACAGTCCCGAACAAATTAACCCGGTTGTTTAAGGTAATTGTGGTAAGGAAGCAGTGAAAGTCAAAAAAAGAAACCAAGTTTGATTTACCTCGCATGATTCCTAGTAAAAAAAAATATGTAAATCATACTAAGGATCGAGAATTAAATAACTTACAATTTTAATTGTTATGGTGGGATGGGCGTCCCGCCCATTCTTTTTGGACGGGCGGGACGCCCATCCCACTTTCAAGAGTGGAAGTTATTTAATTCTCATTCCTAATTGAAAACATACAGCATATTCCATGTATATGTGGTACACATAATCTGATGGCAAGCATCGGTGCGGATACACCAGTCAATCTGTAAGTTACAGCGGATTCCAGGTTGATAAAGTACACCCCAGAAACCGGGTTTCTTCTGGATTTCTCGCCAGAAACCGGTTTTATTCAAGAAACCAGGTTTCTCTGTACTTCACTTACCTGGAAAGTGCTGTATATCCAAGATATCGTAGCTCCGCACCCGGAGGATTAACAGCACGCAATTAAGGTTTCTACTGTACTTCATAAACGACCGAATAGGCTGTAGATTTCCTTTTTTAGTCCTAATTATTCGATCGCCCAAAATAGGATGCTCCTATTGACATGAGATTTTTTTAGGAGTAAAAATAGGAGAAATAAATACGATCGCACTTTAAGCACCATCTTTAAACACAATGACACCTAACAAACTACATTTCCTCGGATGGTTATTCATTGTTAGCTGCCTGAGTGCCGCGGCGGGTTCGGCAAACGCGCAACCCATCGCCCCCGCACCAGACGGCACTAACACAGTTGTTACTCCCAGCGGCAACCGCTACGACATTTCCGGGGGGGCCTTCAGCGGAGATGGGGCTAATCTTTTTCACAGTTTTACTCAGTTTGGCCTCAGCGAGGCTCAAACGGCTAACTTTCTGACGAATCCCAATATTCAAAATATTTTGGGAAGGATTACTGGGGGTAATCCTTCTTTAATAAATGGCTTAATTCAAGTTACGGGTGGCAATTCCAATTTATTTTTGATGAATCCTGCTGGCATAATTTTCGGGCCGAATGCCAGTCTCAACGTCCCTGGATCTTTTAATGCTACTACGGCGACAGGGATTGGTTTTGGGAACAATCAGTGGTTTAGTGCGATCGGCAATAACAATTGGGCAACATTAATCGGGACACCGAATAGTTTTGCGTTTACAAATTTGCCAGGGGGAAGCATAATTAATGCAGGCAATCTGACGGTGACACCAGGTCAAAGTTTAAGTTTGATCGGCGGTACGGTTGTCAATACTGGTCAGGTAAATGCGCCTAGCGGCAATATTATCATCAGCGCCGTACCGGGTAACAATTTGGTGCGGATTAGTCAAGCTGGAAATTTATTGAGCTTGGATATTCAGCCGACAGCAAATCACACTTCGCTGCCAAACAATTGGACGCAGCCAGTATTATCTTTGCCGGAGTTGCTGACTGGACAAGGTGTGGCACAGGCGACGGGTTTGACGGTAAATCCCAATGGGGAAGTTGTGTTAACGGGGAATGCTGCTGTGCCGGTAACTGCGGGAACTGCGATCGCATCCGGCACTCTCAATGTCTCTGGCAACACTGGCGGTACTGTAAATATTTTAGGCGACAAAGTAGGTGTTATTGCAGGCAATATCGATGCTTCTGGGATTAACGGCGGCGGTAATGTACTGATTGGCGGAGATTATCAGGGTTTGGGGACTGTGCCCAATGCTTCGCGGACTTTTGTTAGCAGCGATTCGACGATTAATGCTGATGCTGTTAGTAATGGGAATGGCGGGCGAGTTATAGTTTGGGCTGATGAAAATACTCGCTTTAATGGCAATATTACGGCCAGAGGTGGCTTGGTTTCTGGGAATGGGGGCTTTGCGGAAGTGTCTGGAAAGCAATGGCTGGATTTTCAAGGATTAGTTGATTTGCGATCGACCTTTGGGATTGCTGGTACCTTATTGTTAGATCCTACTAATATTACTATTGTCGAAGGTCCGAATAATGTTCCTGCGGGGCCAGGATTTGTTGACTCCGGCCCTCCTTCTGTGATTAATAATGGGAGGCTGCAAGCACAGCTAAATTTGGGAAATGTTACTATTTCTACGGCGTCAGGTAATACGGAGCAAGGCAATATTAACGTTGACGCACCGATCGCTTGGACTAATAATAATTCGCTGACTCTGAATGCTAATAATAATATTAATCTTAATAATACCACTATCACCACTCAGGGAGGCACTATTACTCTGAATGCTGATAGTGATAATCTAAACGGTGGTGCTCTCAGTATCGTAGGTTCGACGATCGCTACTAATGGTGGTAATTTCCAGGGTAAGGGTCAGGGGACTCTTGTGTTCGGGCCGGGAATCAATGTCCAGAACAGCAAAATTAATGCCGGAAGTGGAAAAATTGACCTGAATGGTACGGGAAGAAAATCGACAGGGGGAAACAATGTCGGTATTTCTATTTCGGGTGCTACCACATTACAAACTACTGACAGCGGCAATATTACTTTCAACGGTACTGGCGGCAACGGGACAGATGGTAATCAAGGGATATCTATTGACGGCAGTACAGTGCGGGCCGGGGGAAGTGTCAGCCTGACTGGAACAGGTGCGGGGACAGGAATCGAAAATACAGGCGTTAATCTCAACAACGCTACAGTGGAGTCAACGGCGGAGAATGGGACTGTGACTCTGATCGGTGTTGGCGGTAATGGGACTCGTGACAATCGAGGGATATTCGTTGAGAACGCTACAGTGAAAGCGCTTTCTGGAAATGTCAGTCTGACGGGTACAGGTGGTGGGACTGGGTCTTCCAACCACGGTATAGAGATATTAAATGATGCTACAATCCAAACCGCAGGCTTGGGAAAGGTGACGTTGACGGGGACGAGCAGTGCAGGCATCAGCACTACAGTCGCGAGCGGTAATTCCGGGATCAGGCTCTTCGAGGGCACGGTAAAATCGGAGAATGGAGATATTGTTTTAACCGGTACGAGTTTAGGGACTGGATTGAACACCTACGGGATTGATATGCCCCCGATTCTTACTACCATGGCACCGAGCACAATACAAGCTACGGGAACGGGTAATATTAGTCTCACGGGAAAGGCTAACAACTCCGATAATTCCATTAGACTCACCCCAGGTGTGATTGAGGCGACTTTAGGCGGCAATGTCACTTTGACGGGCGATGACATTTCATTGTCATCAATAACTCAAATTAAAGGTACTGGGATTATCCAGTTGCAGCAGCTTACTCCCAGTTTAGATATTACTGTGGGTGGTAATACTGCGGACGATCGTTTGAATCTCAGCAGTGCTGAACTCGCGCCTCCGGTTTTAAATGGGTTTTCCCAAATGATTATCGGGCGCACGGATGGGACGGGGAATATCGCAATTGACCCTGCTGGTGTTACTTTTAATTTCCCCGTCACAATGCAAGCTGGCACAATTGCAGTCGATGGAAACATTACAGGTGTAAACAACGCTTCAATTACTTTTAATGCTCTAACGACTAACTTAAACAAAAATATTCTCACCATTGTCACCAACGAACAGAAGATTGACTTTGGTGGCAAAGTCTCTCTCGCTACGGGTTCTAATGTCACCCTCGATACTGGGTTAAATAATGCCGGTGACATTAATTTTGGGGGAACGGTTGACGGCGATGGCAACCTAGTTTTGACTACGGGAACAGGCGTGATTAATGTCAACGGGCCCATTGGAAATACAGTACCTTTAGGTTCCCTGAAAACAATCAATTCTTTGGATGTTAAGAGTCCGATCGATTTTTCGATTGAAACTACAGGCAATATTACCGTTGGTAGTATGAGAAGTCCCGGAGGGGCGATCGCCCTTACCAGCACTAATGGCAATATTGATACGACAGCAGGGGCAATTGATACCACATCCACTACCGGAAATGGTGGCCCGATCGCACTCAGTGCTAACAATATTACTGCTAGTAATCTTAACTCTAGTTCCACTGCTGGCAATGGCGGCAAAATCACCCTCACAGGCCAAACAGGCGACGTTGTTGCAGTTTCAGGAGTAATTAATTCTAGCTCTACTTCCGGTGCGGCCGGAGATATCGCGATCGCCACTCCCAATCAAGTCGAGATAAATAGCATTGATGCTAATGGATTGCCCGGTACTGGATCATTAGGAAATGTCACCGTCACCAGTGCTGGCACAACTACATTTAATGCTGTCAAAGCTACCAGTTTCACCACCAATGCTGGCGGCACAACTCAAGTCAAGGGAAATGTTACTACAACTGGCGCTCAAACCTATGGAGATGCAGTGACAATTGCCAACAATCCCATTCTCGCAGGCAGCGAAATTACTTTCAATAATACTGTAGACGGCAGCAGTGATTTGACTGTGAAGGCGGTTAGCGGTGATCTTACATTCAATGGTGCGATCGGCGAAACAACTCCTCTCACAAGTTTAACTGCCAACAGCAAGATATCTTTAGGTGGCAATGTCACTACAACTGGCGCTCAAACTTATGGAGATGCAGTTACAATTGCCAATAATCCGATTCTCTCCGGCAGCCAAATTACTTTCAATACAACTGTTGACGGTAGCAGCGATTTAACTGTGAATGGCGGTACTGGTAATGTTACCTTCAATGGTGCAGTTGGTGCTGTAACTCCGATCGGCAATTTAACAGCTAACTCTACAGGCACAACCGCATTTAATCAAACAGTGAATGCCGCGAGTTTGACTGCAGATGCTGGCGGCACAACTCAAGTCAAGGGAAATGTTACTACAACTGGTGCTCAAACTTATGGAGATGCAGTTACAATTGCCAACAATCCGATTATTTCAGGTGACAGCATTACTTTCAATAATACTGTTGATGGTACCAGCAATTTGACTGTGAAGGCGACTAGCGGTAATCTTACCTTCAAAAGTGCGATCGGCGAAACAACTCCTCTCACAAGTTTAACTGCCAACAGCAAGATATCTTTAGGCGGGAATGTCACTACAACCGGCACTCAAACTTATGCAGATGCTGTGACGGTTGCCAATAATCCGATTCTCGCAGGCAGCGACATTAGTTTCAATAATACAGTTGACGTGGCTGGCAATCTCGGTATTGCTGCGGACAATGTTAATCTTAAAGGAACTGTAACAACCACCAATGACGGCACGCTCACAATTACCAATAAGGTGAATCTCAATATTGAGAAAAACCTGAACTTGGACGGTGAATTTATTCAAAATGGCGGTGGAACAGTTGCGGCTAGCGGAAATATTACAACAACTAATGATAACATTAGTTTTAGCGCTCCGGTGACATTAAACGCTCCTGTAACTTTTACACTGGGGGATGCAACTATTGATTTCGGTTCGAGTTTGTCAGCAGGTAGTAACCCGCTGACTTTAAGGGCAGGTGAAATTGATTTTTCGGGGAATGTTTCGGGTACGGGCGTGCTAACGCTGCAACCAGCAACAGCCGGACAAAATATTGTTGTTGGCGGAACAGATAACAATACTAGCGCTTTAGATTTGACTGCTGCGGAACTTAATTTGATTCAAAATGGATTTAGATCGATCGCGATCGGGCGATCGGATAGCAGTGCAAATGTTAGTATTTCCTCTAATCTTACATTTTTAGATCCAGTAAATATTCAAACGGGAACGGGTACGATCGCACTTGATGGCACTCTTACCGGCAATGACAACAGCAGCATTGCTCTCAAGGCTGCCACAATTAATTTGAATGATGGCATCAATACCAATAAAAATCCGATCGATCTCAACGGCACTGTCACACTCGGCAACGATATTAATCTCACTACCGGCGGCGGAGATATTAAGATAATTGGTGCGATAGGTGGTAATCATTTGTTGAACTTAGATGCCGCTACAGGCAATGTGTTAGTGCAAGGAAATATCGGAGAAACAACGCCATTATCTGTTTTGAAGGCTACTGCATCAAATGCAGAATTTATTGGAAACGTTAACAGTAATTCTGGTTTTAATATTACGGGATTAAATACTAAATTAGGCGGTAATATTACCACTAATAACGGCAACCTTAATATTAGCAATGCTGTGGTTTTGACAAAGGATGCGGTATTTAGTACGGCAGGGGGAAATATTGCTTTGGGTGCGATCGACAGTGACAGCATTAATGTCCGCAACTTAACTCTAGCCTCCGGTAGCGGCAGCATAACTTTCAACGGTGCGGTGGGTGCCACCAGCAAGTTAGGAAATCTTGCGATCGAAAATGCTGGCAATGTGACAGGAAACTCGACAATTAACGCGCAACAATTGACTGCACTAAACACGGAAAAAGTCAATTTATTGGGAGATGTCACCGCCGGTAAAGTCGATATTACTGCCAAGGGCGATATAAACGTTAAAAATATTACTGCTAATGGCGGAGAAATTCTATTTACAACTGGTAACAATTTCACCGCAGGCAATTTGAATACATCGGCAAACAGTGGCGGCAACATAACTGTTAAGGCGATAACTTCAATTACAACCGGACAAATTAACTCTAGCGGTATAGTCGGAAATGCCGGCAATGTGTTCTTAGATCCGATCGGCGATATTCAAGTAGAGTTTATCAATGCCGAAGGCGGTACAGGCGGCACCGGTGGCGATGTCACAGCAATAACAGGCAATTATTTCCGCGCTACGGGTACTTTTTCCACCCCACTGTCGCCGACGGGATTTGCTAGCATTTCTACTGCTGGCGGCACAGGTAGCGGAAATATCGCAATTACACACGCTGGGGGAGATAGAGGGACGCCGATTCAACCGTTTGTGGTAGGGGATGCTGCTAGCAACGGTACGGCGGGTGCAATTACCACGGGACAATCTACCATTACATCGCAGTCGTTTCCGCGTTCTAGTAGTGTTGGTAATATTGTATTTTCCACTGATGACGCGATCGACCCGCCGCCAACACCAACTCCCACTCCGGTAGTAACTCCCACTCCCACTCCGAGTGAAACTCCCACTCCGGTAGTAACTCCCACTCCCACTCCGAGTGAAACTCCCACTCCGGTAGTAACTCCCACTCCCACTC
>NZ_JAUBOQ010000076.1:8749-8924 GCF_036700325.1 Microcoleus sp. Z1_B2 | reverse complement strand
CGAGTGAAACTCCAACTCCGGTAGAAACTCCCACTCCCACTCCGAGTGAAACTCCCACTCCGGTAGAAACTCCAACTCCGACTGCAATTGTCACTCCAACTCCGGTAGAAACTCCAACTCCGACTGCAATTGTCACTCCAACTCCGGTAGAAACTCCAACTCCGACTGCAATTGT
>NZ_JAUBOQ010000076.1:0-8649 GCF_036700325.1 Microcoleus sp. Z1_B2 | reverse complement strand
CACTCCAACTCCCACTCCAAGTGTCACTCCGACTGCAATTGTCACTCCAACTCCCACTCCAAGTGTCACCCTAACTCCCACTCCAAGTGTCACCCTAACTCCCACTCCGAGTGTCACTCCCACTCCCACTCCAAGTGTCACCCTAACTCCCACTCCGAGTGTCACTCCCACTCCCACTCCAAGTGTCACCCTAACTGCCACTCCGAGTGTCACTCCCGCTTCGATCGATCCTACGGAAATACAAGTGCCCACACCTGTGACAGCGCCAAAATCGCCCACAGCCGCCGATACACCCACACCCGAACCGTCAACCTCCGATGAACAAGACTTTAAACGCCCCGAAAGTCGATCGCTAGAAAATCCGGGTGTTGCTGCTGCCGATCGTCGAGTTTTAACCATCGATCAAAGTATCATCAGTCAATTACCCGCTGGCATCGTAGCCTCTTCACTCGCATCCCAACAAGCACCAACAGTTAACCCTACTTCTAATTTAGTTCTGGGATATGTTCCGTCTCCCGATCGACTTTTTGAAGGTAACGACATACAGAAAACAGTCTGGGGAATCGAAGAAATGAGGAATCAAGAATTTGCAGAATACCTGGGGGTAGAAGCCAACATCCTAGAGGAAAAAACCTTGATTTCGACATCCCAACAAACTTTACAAAATATCGAACAGCAAACCGGCAAGCGGTCTGGTATTATCTACATGGTCTCGCGAGAAGATCAATTGGAACTAATTTTAGTTCCTCCCGCCGGGTGGCCGATTCACTACAGCGTCCCCGAAGCCAACAAAGCAGCTCTTTTCCCCACCGTCCAGGAGTTTCGCGCTGAAATCACCAATCCCGCAAAACGCGATACTAGCACTTATCTAGCCGCCGCTCAGCAACTATATAAATGGGCGATCGCACCCCTAGAAAAAGACCTACAAAACTTAGGAATTCAAACTTTATTACTGTCAGTCGATCCGGGATTGCGGAGCCTGCCCTTTGCCGCTTTGCACGACGGTAAAGGCTTCTTGATTGAAAAATACAGTTTCAGCCTAATTCCGAGTTTTAGTTCGACTAATACCGATTATAAAGCTGTTAGAGACGCCACAGTCCTAGCAATGGGAAGGTCAGAATTTGTTGACCAACAGCCCTTGCCCAGTGTGCCGATCGAATTGCAGGCGATTTCGGCTCAGTGGCAGGGCCCATCTTTCCTCAATTCTGCTTTCACTTTAGATAATCTCACGTCGGAACACGCCAAGGGAGGATTTCGGATCGTTCATCTAGCAACTCACGCTGAATTCAAACCGGGAAAAGCGAGCAATTCCTACATTCAAATGTGGAATTCCAAATTGCAGCTCGATCGCATAGAGAGTTTGAATTGGCGCAATCCGCAGGTAGACTTGTTAGTATTAAGTGCTTGTAGAACTGCTATGGGCGATCGGGAAGCAGAGTTAGGTTTTGGAGGTTTAGCAGTAAAATCCGGCGCCAAATCTGCTTTAGGGAGTTTGTGGTATGTTGACGATGGAGGCACCTTGGCGCTGATGAGCGAATTTTACCACCAGTTGCGAGGAACCACAACTAAGGCAGAAGCTTTGCAACTGGCTCAACAAGCAATAATGTCCGGTAAAGTGCGGCTGGAAAACGGACAGCTAGTAACAACAGGCGGCCAGTTAAATTTACCTGCTAATTTACAACAACCAAACCAAAATTTTTCTCATCCTTATTATTGGAGTAGTTTCACCATGATCGGAAGCCCTTGGTAAGCTGCCATCTTTATTTTTCAGTCTCCGCTTCTGAAGGACGAAAGTTTCTACTAGGGGCAATGCCCGCTTTGGGTGGTTGGGGCGGTTCGCCCCTGGCTGCCCCAATTTCAAGCGCCGATCCAGGGGGTTTGGAACTCTATTTCTGTTTCATCACCACCAAATTAATATCATCAAAACCTTCTGATCGCCAATATACTGCCACACATCATCTATCACAGATTACCTAATGGCAATAGCAGGTAAGTAGACTTACCTGCTAATTTACAACAAGAAAAACAATAGTTTTCCCCTCTTTATTGCTGGAGTATTTTCACGGTGGGAATTTTTTTATAATTCCCATGTTTTAGTAGCAAATCTGTTCCTTCAACAATCATCTCTAACCCGCAGATGCTCTATCTAGGGTTGGTTTGTCTCGGATTTGGTGCCGCAGTTCCGTAATTGACTCGACAGCCGATATTGAACAGACTCGAACTGCACTCAAGAGGGACAATCTGCTGATCGAGGAGGGCGCTGCAACTGACATACTCGTCATTATTAGTATCTCTTACCATACATTCGATCGGATTAGCACCCGATCGCGCCGACCAACTCTTCATACCTACGACTGCAATCATATGCTGCCAGTAGAAAGCAAATAGCAAAACTCCCAAAAGTACAGCAACGGCTAATCCTGCTTTCAACTTCCAACTATTTAGGACATTTCCCACACTGTTTTTCAAGTTTTCCACCCCAGAAATTGAGCTTTCGGTAGTTGTTTCTGGAGTTGGCAAGTTTGTTTGTGCTTGTTCTGCTGGAATTTCCGACATAATGTATCTCCTATGATTGCTGGGATTTGGCTAAGCTGGCAGTTGCCATCGCTATTGCAAACTTTATCAAATTTTAGCAAAACTCGCCTGTACCGACAACAGATTTGGGCCGCACCGCTGGGGAAGTATGTATATTCACCAAGGGCGATCGGGATTTCTCTGCCTTTTGAGGTATTGCCCAATTCGCGAGGGGCTATTTTGCATCTAGGGCAATAGAATTGTTGGGGATTTTCTTTGAAAACGGCCCAAGTGAATGAGCTTTTTTTACGAACCGCAGAGGGCGCAGAGGGCGCAGAGAAAGAGGAAAGAGAGATATATTGACTTTCACCAATCATTTATGGTTTGGATAGCAGTTCTAATAAGTCAGATTCCGAAAGTAGTTTGATTCCCAAAGATTGAGCTTTTTCCAACTTAGAACCCGCATCTTCTCCCACAACCACATAATCAGTTTTAGCACTCACAGAACTTGTGACTTTACCTCCTGCTTTTTGAATCAAATCTTTAGCTTCATCTCGTTTCAAAGTGGGCAAAGTTCCGGTCAGCACAAAAGTTTTGCCTGCAAGTTGTAAATTTGTGCTGGCTAAATTGGGATTTTTTACTTCTGACTGCAATTGTAAGCCTGCAGTTTTCAACCGTGCAATTAAACTTTGATTTGCCGGCACTCGAAACCACTGATAAACAGCTTGAGCAATTTCCGGGCCGATGCCGTAAACGCCCTCAATCGAGGCCGCCGATACTCCTGCTAACTCTTCTACATTTGCAAACCTTTCTGTCAGCAATTGAGCATTCACGCTGCCGACGTGGCGGATGCCCAAGCCGTAAAGTACGCGCGAATAAGGTTGATTTTTTGATTGGGCGATCGCACTTACCAACTTTTCTGCTAACTTCTTACCCATGCGTTCCAAACTCATCAATCTTTCCGCTGTCAAATCGTACAAATCCGCCGCAGAATGCACCAGATTGCTATCAACCATCTGCTGCACCAACTTTTCGCCAACACCGTTAATATCCAGAGCATCCCGGCTGCAAAAATGAATCAGCGAACCCCTCAAAATTGCCGGACAAGATGTATTGATGCAGCGAGTAACTGCCTCCCCCTTTTCCCGAACCACAGGCTGCGCGCATTCGGGACAGCAACTAGGCATTTGAAAAAGTTGAGCATTTTGGGGGCGAAGTTCCGGCAAAACTCGCACAACTTCTGGTATAATTTCCCCAGCTTTTCTGACAATTACAGTATCGCCAATATGGAGATTTAGGTCGGAAAGTCGATCGCTATTATGGAGAGAAGCCCGCGAAACCGTCGTCCCCGCCAACTGCACCGGTTTCAGTTCCGCTACAGGAGTCAGAGCCCCGGTTCTCCCTACTTGCACGGTGACAGCTTCTACTATTGTAGGCACTTCTGCCGCGGGATACTTCAGGGCGATCGCCCAACGCGGAAACCTCTGAGTAAAACCCAATTGTTTTTGCAGCAAAACCGAATTAATCTTAACAACAACCCCATCAGTCATGTAAGGCAAATTCCGCCGTTCAGTATCCCAATATTCGTAATACTCCCGAACCTCATCCAAAGAATAGCAAATTTTGCGATGGGGATTCACCTTAAACCCCATTCGTCGCAACAATTCCAACGAATCCCACTGCGTGTTACCCTCGTTATTCTGATCTAAATGCAGAGTATAAGCAAAGAAATCTAACCGTCGCTTATCCACAATTTTAGAATCCAACTGCCGCAGCGTACCCGCCGCAGCATTGCGAGGATTAGCAAACAATTGTTCCCCTGCTTTTTCCCGTTCCCGATTAATTTCCTCAAACACAGCTAAAGACAAAAAAGCTTCTCCCCGCACTTCCACAACAGGCGGCGGATTATCTAAATTGAGCTTTAAAGGAATCGAGCGAATAGTCTTGACATTTTGAGTGATTTCCTCTCCGGCAATGCCGTCTCCCCGCGTTGCACCGCGAACTAAAATTCCATTTTCATAGGTTAACGCTAAAGCAGAACCGTCAATTTTTAATTCGCAAACATAGGAAACCCCCCCCAACCCCCCCTTGCTAAGGGGGGGAGTAATTTCCCTGTTTTCCTGATTGCGAATGGAAGATGCTATTCCCTCTTGTCCCCCCCCTTGATAAGGGGGGGTTAGGGGGGGTACATTTCCCTCTTGTCCCCCCCCTTGATAGGGGGGGGTTAGGGGGGGTGCATTTCCTTCTTGAACGGGGGTTAGGGAAGGTGCTACCCTTTGCCAGCGTTCCTGCCATTTAGCAAATTCCTCAAAATTAAAAGCATTTTCCAAACTGTAGAGAGGAATATTGTGTTTGACGCTAAAAAATTGAGTAGCAGGCTGTTCTCCCACGCGCTGAGTCGGACTTTCCGCAGTAATTAATTCAGGATAATCTGATTCTAATTCTTGCAACTGGCGATAAAGTCGATCGTACACTTCATCTGGCATAATCGGCGCATCGAGAACATAATAAGCATAGCTAGCTTCCTGTAGCTGCTGCCTCAACTGTTGAATTTGCTGCTGAATCTCTGCTGCCATATCGATTTAAGGTTTTAGATTTTAGATGTTAAATTTTTGATTATAACTTTCCATTTTAGCTCAAAAAAAAGGATCGAGCAACCTCTCTGCTGCCAGACAGATTTTAGATTTGAGATGAGCAATGTCAATTTGAGCTAAAAACCAAGATATAGCAACTAGAAAATCAAAACTTATCCTAATTGTCACCCTGTCCAAAAACGGATATACTTTCCGACCAAAGTTGCCAGTCGGCCAAAACTTTCGACTCTTGTTCAACCTTCCAGATTCATCTATGAAGTAAATTTCAAATCCTTCGACTGATTGAACGCCGAACGTTGCGCCAAACCTGTCAGGCCACATTCTCAATTTTAAAATCCACTGATTCGCCTTTATAGCTGCCGAATTATGGGCGTAAATCATTACAAATTTAAGTCGGGAAACTCCGTAAATTTCTTGTTTTCCCCGGACATTGAAGGTTGAAGATTATCACCATCTTTTTCGATGTTCAAGTTGCTATTGGCGCGGTATTTGGTAAATTCTTGAGCGTTTGGCTTTGTGAAAGCGAGCGGTTCAGCGTGTTCTACCTGAAATACATTGGCGTAGAGGTTGGCAATAATTTGTTTGCCTCCTTGGGTTAATTCCAAGTAGTTCAAAGCTGCTGGAATGTAGGGAAAAACTCCATTCCAATAAAACTTGGCGTAATTTTGTCGCAAATCTCCCGGAGATTTGTAGCCCAAGATTTTATTAGTGCCGACTTCCTCAAATTCGTAGAACAAGGCACTTATTTTTCGCAGGTAATTTGGATCGCTCAACTGACCGATCAAATCGGCGGCCCTAGCGAGTCCAGAATAATTATTTCGGTCTTGATGAGTTTCGCTAGCAGGAACTGGGAAGCGCGTCAATTCAATATTGCGCTTGATTTGTTCGGCATCAATTAATGTGTGGCCGCCGAAGCGTTCGTCAATTACGAGTTTGCCTCGATCGACATGATAAGGAGTTAAACTGGCAGAAGTTGCCCCGATCGGCACAGAAACCATGCCCCCGTCAATACCCGTAGCATATAGTCCCACAGCTTCTTGGTCTTGGCGGCAAACACCTTTGACGTAGCCGATATCGTGACACAGCAGCGAGATTAGGTAGTGCAGCCAATCTTCCGGCGACACTCCGCCTTCGCGAATATGCTTGCCCCGGAGAATCTCTTGTCCCACCAAAGCCACGAGCATTGTGTGTTCCACATTGTGGTAGAGAGCATCGCAGTTAGCGATATTTTCCAGAGCCATAGTCCCTGCCCAGGCGATAATTTCAGGGTAGTCAGGCTTGTACTTGCCGTAGGTGCGACGGTAGCCGGCCTGCAACTCTTGCACAAAAGCGTCAATCAGGATAGCAGTTGCATTGAACATCATAAATTCTCTCACTCAGGCTGTAGTTACAAACTCGATCGAAAATATCTTGGCCTTGCTGAAAAAATAATTAATGGGCATTCCAGTAGGTTTGACCCCTCGGCGTTGAATTTTAAATTTCAGCTAGTCTTGTCAGGTCAGAAAATTGCTCTTTTGGCTATGCTTCCCAAGATAACCTAATTTCGGAAGCATCCGAAGCAACAGATCGATTTTTTGGTATTAAATGTTAGTGAAACAATTTACATCGTTTCACTGACTAATTATTAGAAGTCCTAGGTTTGAAACTTATGAACTGTCTGTTTCGGAGTCTCTCCACTGCTGCCCTGGGTACTCGGCGCTCGATCGCCCAAAAATACCTAGGATTGTGTGCATTCACTGCTGTTTGCACCGCCGCACCGGCAATGGGTGCCGAGCGAATTTACGTAACTTACGGGCCACTAGAAGAATCAGTTCCCATTGAATCCCTGGCACTTTTCGCCAAAGAAGGCAAAATAGACTCAAACTTGGACGGCTTCGCTCAGTACGTCAAAGCATCTCAGCTAGCTGAGATTCGCAGCGCCCTGCAAGCGAAGGCTGAAATCAGCCACGTGACGATCGCCCAATTTCTCTACACGCCTCAAGGAGAAGTGCTGCTGAAACGCTTGGGCCGAGTAATTCAAACCAAAGCTCGGCAGCCCGGATTTTATGCCATCCGAGCCGCCCTGATTTTAGCAGCCTCAGATCCAGAAGGCCTGACAATTCTCAACGTGCTGCGGAAATTCCCCACCTATGGCATCAGGATTGACATCGCCCGCGCCTTGGGTATCGCCAACGAGCTGACATCGCTGATCAACCGTTCCAATCAGACGATCGCCGGAGTCGCCCAGTTGTCGGAAGCACAAGCAGCCTTAGAACCCACCATACCGCCCGCCCAAATGCAGCAGCCCCAGCTACCTGGCCCCTATACTTGGAAAAAATCATCGGTAACTCTGACGAGTCCAAATCGCAATCGCACATTTGATATGGACATTTACCTACCACAGGGCAGCCCCCAACCGGCCCCAGTAGTAGTAATTTCCCACGGTTTAGGTTCCGATCGCATTTCCTTTCAATATTTAGCCAAACACCTAGCCTCCTACGGCTTTGCCGTCGCTGTCCCCGAACACCCCGGCAGCAACGCCCAACAAATCCAAGACTTAGTAACAGGCAGAGCCAATCAAGTAGCAGAACCAGCAGAATTTGTCAACCGCCCCCTCGACATCAAAGACCTGCTCGATTATTTAACCAAACTTTCTACAACCGATCCGGCCTACCAAGGGCAGTTCGACTTGCAGCGAGTCGGCGTCATCGGCCAGTCTTTCGGTGGCTATACGGCTTTAGCATTAGCCGGGGCAGGGATTAATTTTGCACAGCTAGACAAAGATTGCGGACTCGAGAACGATAGTTGGAACCTCTCCCTACTGTTGCAGTGCCGCGCCCGCGGCCTAGAGCGCAACCAGTACAATTTCGGCGACCCGCGCATCAAAGCTGCGATCGCCGTTAACCCGATCGCCAGCAGCATTCTCGGAGAAACAAACCTCAGCAAAATCCAAATCCCCGTCATGCTAATCGCAGGCAGCGCCGATACAGTCGCCCCCGCTTTGCTCGAACAAATTCAACCGTTCACATGGCTGACATCGCCCAACAAATATCTCGTACTGATGAACAACGGGACTCACTTCTCAACGATCGAGGAATCCCCTCAAAGCCTCTTTCTGCCACCACCACAGGCGATCGGGCCCGAACCAGCTTTAGCCCGCCGCTACCTCAGCGGACTCAGCCTAGCGTTCATGGAAAGCTATTTGAACAATAAATCCAATTTCCGCCCGTATTTGGAGCCATCCTACGCTTTAAGCATCTCCAGAGACACTCTCGGACTGAGAATTTTGCGATCGCTCACCCCCCAGCAACTCCTGCAGTTCAGGATTTCTCCACCTCCTCGCATCCCTGCCTCTCCACCTGCGATCGCTCCTGTTCCTTTACCTTCTCCACCTCCCATAGATCCTGTTCGTTAGGGTTGAGGTGCGCCGCGCGTGAACGCTGTCATCTCTTTTCGTGCGGGGGCGATGGGCCATCTCTTTCCTCTCATCAGCTTTCCTAATCACACTCATCAGTTTAACTGTCGTCAAACCCCTTTACAAACCTTAACGATAGGCGTAATA
>NZ_JAUBOQ010000075.1:0-21511 GCF_036700325.1 Microcoleus sp. Z1_B2 | reverse complement strand
TCCCGCCCGTCCTTTTTGGACGGGCGGGACGCCCATCCCACTTTCAAGAGTGGAAGTTATTTAATTCTCATTCCTTACGCTGTTGTGGGGAGTAGGGGTTGAGCAGGAACTCCCGCCATCAAGCTTAAATTTAAAGGCAAAATAGCTTATGGGGTAACAACCCAGAATATTTTTGGCCTAAACTGGGTTTTTTGCATAATTTCTCCACAAAAAAGGGAGAAAAGCCGTTTTCTTTTCCCCCAAGTTTTCCTTGTGCCTCAAGCGCGAGCTCAAAACTATTCCAAATTCGAGTCCGGGTAGTGATTGCGAATTTGTTCGGCTTCGGGACAATCGTCAGAAACTAGGGGTTCGCAGTTAGTTCGGGATACCGAAGCCAACTTCTGGGATACAGCTCCAATACTTTCAAGACGCACCATTTCTTCCCAGGAGCTGATTTCGTCTTCTTCGTCGGTTTCGTAGCGCAGCGTGACTAGATCCCCTTCAATATCTAGGATACGAGCGCGCTCTATCCAACGTTGCTGATCTCGAAGAAAAATAGAAACCTCACGACCATCACAACAGAGTTGATAGATTTTGCGCTGTAGCATTTGTCAGTTCTCCTGCGCAGTGTAACTTGCTTAAAATATGGTCTGTTTACCGTAACGTACTTTGGGTTTTACATCGGAAGGCACAGCCGTATGGACTAGCCAGTTTCACGTTTTCCGCAACTTTGGTACCGATGGGAGTTACCAAATTCGATTTTACCACCAAATCTATCCAGTACGCCATTTATCCAATTACAGGTTGTGCAGCCAGTGGCATCTCTCGTGAGAGGCATTTGCCAGCATAGATCCGAGCATTAGGACTTGACTCGGGCGATCGCGATTAACAGCGACAATAACAACAGACTCTGCCTCTAAAATCTCGCTCTGTTTTGCCTCAAGTCCCCCAGAAAGCTATTGTTTCGACGTTTGTTCGATCGCCCGCTAACGCCGTCAAGGCTCAATCTCAAATCTCAAATCTCGAAGGGAAAGCTCTAAAGTGACACTCAAACAGCGACAATAAAAACAGACTCTGCCTCAGATATCTCGCTCTCTTATGTCTCAAGTCCCCCAGAAACAAGAGTGTTTGGAAGTTATTTCTAGCCCCCAGTACCCCCTATGAACTCAATCTAAAATCTCAAATCTAAAATCTCAAATCGATTGTTCGATCGCCCACTAACACCGTCAAGGCTCAATCTCAAATCTCAAATCTCGAAGCGAAAGCTCTAAAGCGACACTCAAACAGCGACAATAAAAACAGACTCTGCCTCAGATTTCTCGCTCTCTTTGGCCTCAACTCCCCCAGAAACAAGAGTGTTTGGAGGTGATTTCTAGCCCCCAGTACCCCCTCTTTCCTCAATCTAAAACCTAAAACCTAAAATCTAAAATCTAAAATCTAAAATCTAAAATCGATTGACTGGAGTGTGATAAAAATCACTGACAGCAGGCAGCCCCTAAATGTAGAAAATGGTGGCGGCCAACAACTAGCTTCAAAACGGGCAGCGGAACCTGTGGCGGTTAAGCTAAAAGAATTGCGGTTCGGTTCAACACAAATTGGAGTCATCGCTCGTGCGTATTAAGGAGGCTAATTGATGGTGTACGCAGAAAATTGGTCGCAGCCGTCTATCTTAGAGCTAGCGCGATCGGGCAACTTTCAAGCCCTGAATTACTGGATTGACAGCTTGCTGCGCCCCGAAGGGATTTATGCCCGCGTCGAACAGGCTCAGGCCGGCTGCGTCCAAATCCTCGTAGAATTCCAGCGCGAATTTGCGCCAGATACTACCTTACTGGGGAGCACTATCCGGGAAGGCTTAGTCAAATTTATTTGCCACCAACTCTGGAGACTCAACTCGCCAGCAGTAGAAGGAGTGCGAATTCAGGCGCGCTTGGCGGGGGATGCAGACATTCTCTGGAAACAGTCAGTGCGAATTGTCACTCCGGCAAACCGCCAGCGACGGCGTTACCGTTCCCTACCGATCGTCGATTGGGTTAAATTTAAAACGTATCGTTCTCTGCTGCTAGTGGGATCGGCACTTGCCTCATTTATTTTAGGGTGTTGGGTCAGCTACCACGAGGCTGTGGCCCTGCAGTTAGGCTCTTCAGTATCCGGCTACCAGCAAGGTGCGGTAATTTCGGGGCCGCCTCCAAAACGTGCGGATACGGTGCAAGCAGCCTTAGAAGTGGTACCAGTAGTTCAGCAAAAGCAAGTTGCTAATCCTTACGATCCAACAGTAACGCTGATGTTCGGAGGAAATGTGAATCTATCGGATGCGCTCGGATCATCTGCAGCCAACGATCACCAATGGGCTTTCGCCAATATGGACGAGTATCGGCAAGCAGATGTGGCGATGGTTAACCTAGAAAACTCCCTGACTCGCTCTACATTGGGCTCTGCTAAAAAACAATTAAATTTTAAAGCCGATCCAGAATCGGTGAAAGTATTAACAGCCGGAGGAGTGGATATTGTCAATCTGGCAAATAGCCGCGCTATGGATTACGAGGAACCGGGGCTGGTGGAGACAATGAATACTCTAGATAATAGTGGGATTCAACACCTGGGAGCCGGCAGAGATATTAAAGAAGCCAGGCGTCCAGATATTATTGAAGTTAAGGGTCAGCGGATTGCCTACCTCGGTTATTACGATGCCGAGCTGAACGTCGCTGACCAAGGGAAAGCGGGCATTAACCCCCGCCGCAACAATCGCGTGGCGGAGGATATTCGAGCTCTTAGGAGTCAGGTAGACTGGATTATTGTTAATTACCACTGGGGAGTCGAATTGGCAGATTATCCGGGGGACGGGCAGATTGATTTGGCTCGGTTCACGATCGACCAAGGAGCTGATTTGGTAGTGGGACACCATCCCCAGGTACTGCAAGGTGCAGAAATTTACAATGGCCGCCCGATAGTTTACTCGCTGGGTAATTTTATATTCGGCCCGAATGCTCGCAGGGATTACGATACCGCAGTCCTGAAAGTATCGCTCAAAGACAGGAATATGAAGGTAGAGTTTCTGCCTGTGGAGGTGAAAAATTTTCAGCCGAAGGTGGTCAAGGGAGCCTCAGCCGATCGCATCCTCAAACGCATTGAGCAAATTTCTAGTATTTTCGATCGACCGATGCGATCTTCTGTAGTTCTCGAAGCCCTACTCCAGCCAGGAGCGGCATCAAAAACTCCAAATTCGACCTTGCCAGGAGCAGTAAAGAGCGGTACATACCAGCCGGGGCGAGGTTCCGGGGCCAGCGACGGTGAAAGCAATCAGCAAGGCCCCGGACAACCCAAACCTACTTTGATTTTGCCGGCTTTGCCGGCTGCGCCCCAACAGCCGGACAACTCCTCATTTTTCCCGAACGGGACAGGGCCTGCAATTGAGTCAAATCCGCCTCCGAATCAAAATTTGCCGCCCCGCATCTACCCTACTCAACCTCAAAATCCCAGCCGGGAACCAGAGCCGTTTACAAAAGAGCCATTCATCAAAGAACCGTTTATTTCGCCCCCATCTCCCAATCAAGGATCGGTGCTGAGTCCCCAAAGCTATCTTCCCCCGACTCGGGCTGTATCTTTTGAAGTCGCACTCAAAGGGCACTCGGCCTCCGCGATCGTTCCAGCTACCACCAGCAACGGCTCCAAGCAGCGGATCGCCCTGCCTCCTATAGCTAGGAGCATTGGTTAGCCGGTGGGGGCCGGAGCGAGGATGCAGGGGGAGGATAGGGGCGGTAATGGGTGAACATCAAGATAATAGCGACCAATTATTAACGATCGATTTACTGACAACCAATGATCAATGACCTACTACCGATGAGAAATGTGTTTGCGATCGCGCTCAAGCAAAAGCAGTACAAAACCTATATCCTCTCCGACGAAACCGCTAACTCTACTCTAGAAGTTGTGCCGGAACGGGGCGGTATTGCCACTAGCTGGCTGGTTGAAGGCAAAGAAATCTTCTATTTGGACGCGGAACGGTTCGCCAATCCCGATCTAACTGTACGTGGCGGGATTCCCATCCTGTTTCCCATCTGCAGCAATCTCCCCGACAATACTTACACGCACAAGGGAGTGGAGCGTAAGCTCAAACAGCACGGCTTTGCTCGAGACTTGCCTTGGACAATAGGCGAACAAGTTACGGAGGGTTGCGCCGCTCTGACGCTGATTCTCGACAGCAGCGACAAGACGCTGGCTGTTTATCCGTTTGATTTCCAACTAGCCTTCACTTATCAGATTAAAGGCAATTCTTTGGAAATTTTTCAGCGATACACCAATCTGTCTGACGAACCCATGCCGTTTTCTAGTGGTTTGCACCCCTACTTTTTGGCGACGGACAAATCTCAGCTCCGCTTTGAGATTCCGGGGATGCAGTACAGAGATCAGAACACCCACACCAAGGGTTACTTCACTGGGGTTTTTGACCCGACGCTGGATGAAATTGATGTTTCCTTTGACGAACTCACTGGTCTTGCTGCTACTGTCACTGACGCGGCGACCGGCTTGCGGCTGACCGTCAGTTACAACTCCAGCTACGGGAAGTTGGTTTTCTGGATGGTGAAGGGCAAGGATTTTTACTGTTTGGAACCTTGGACTGCTCCTCGAAATGCCCTCAACACTGGCGAACACTTGATTTATTTGCCCCCCGGCGCGACTTGCGAGATGCTGGTTCGCATGACTGCAAATTTTATTTAAAAAAGACTTGCTATTTCAAATGAGGGGTGCTACTATTAGAAATTGTGTGCGGTAACAATGTTTTCGCGGGTCGCTAGCTCAGCGGTAGAGCATTCGGCTTTTAACCGATTGGTCTCGGGTTCAAATCCCGGGCGACCCATAAAAATTTGTGAGTTAAGAATTTTGAGTTTTGAGCTGAATGCTCGGAACTCAAAATTTTGTTTGTTGAACTTTTTAGTAAATCTGGAAAGATAGTGCGCGATCGGTGGCAAATTGTCTTAAGATTATCGTAAGAATTGAGCTTGTTCAAAATTCACTGCCCAAAAATCACAAATAATTAGGAGGAATATCTATGGCGCTTGTACCTATGCGATTGCTGCTCGACCACGCGGCTGAAAATGGTTACGGCCTACCGGCTTACAACGTCAACAACATGGAGCAAATCCAAGCGATCATGCGCGCTGCTGACGAAACCAACAGCCCCGTGATTCTGCAAGCTTCTCGCGGCGCTCGCTCCTACGCTGGCGAAAATTTTCTGCGCCACTTGATTTTGGCAGCAGTTGAAACCTATCCTCACATTCCCATTTCCATGCACCAAGACCACGGCAATGCCCCCGGCACTTGCTATTCTGCCATGCGCCAAGGTTTCACCAGCGTCATGATGGACGGTTCTCTGGAAGCGGATGCTAAGACTCCCGCTAGCTACGAGTACAACGTTC
Source organism: Microcoleus sp. Z1_B2 (assembly GCF_036700325.1). NCBI lineage: Bacteria > Bacillati > Cyanobacteriota > Cyanophyceae > Oscillatoriales > Microcoleaceae > Microcoleus > Microcoleus sp. Z1_B2. Next base: position 16,118 of record NZ_JAUBOQ010000075.1, on the reverse strand, counting down.
AAGTTACTCGCGATGTGGTCAATGTTGCTCATTCGATCGGCGTTAGCGTTGAAGGCGAACTGGGTTGCTTGGGTTCTCTGGAAACAGGGATGGGCGAAGCAGAAGACGGCCACGGCTTTGAAGGTGCGCTTTCTCACGATCAGTTGCTGACAGATCCTGAACAAGCTGTGGATTTCGTTGAGCAAACCGGCGTTGATGCTCTAGCAGTCGCGATCGGCACTTCTCACGGCGCTTACAAGTTCACTCGCAAGCCGACTGGCGAAATTTTGGCAATCAGCCGCATTGAAGAAATTCACCGCCGCTTGCCGAATACTCACTTGGTAATGCACGGTTCTTCTTCTGTGCCCCAAGAATTGCTGGAAATCATCAACAGCAACGGCGGCAAAATCCGCGAAACCTACGGCGTACCTGTGGAAGAAATCCAAAAGGGCATCAAGTGCGGCGTTCGCAAGATCAATATCGATACTGACAACCGTTTGGCGATTACCGCTGCGGTGCGCGAAGCTTTGTTTGCGAAGCCCGATGAGTTTGACCCCCGCCACTTCTTGAAGCCGTCGATCAAGTATATGCAGAAGGTTTGTAGCGATCGCTATAATTCTTTCGGTTGCGCCGGTCACGGTACAAAGATTAAGCAAGTATCTTTGGATGATTTTGCAGCTAAGTATGCTAAGGGCGAATTGAGCTCTTCTGCTAAGAAGACTGTGGCTGTTTAAGAATTTTAGGTTTTAGATTTTAGTTTTGTCTGAAGTCTAAAGTTATGATTGCCGGGTAGCTTTGAAGTTGCCCGGTTTTTGTTTGTGCGATTTTATGTATAGCAGTAGTTGATTATTCCCTCGATCGGCGGTTGAAACAGATCCTACACAAACTTTCGTCCCTCTCTCAGAGACTAAAGAATCAACGGGGTATTACGGTGACAAAGCAGGGCGCACAACGCGAATCAGTTTACCTTCCAAAGGTTCTGCGGCTACGATCGCGGTGTGGATTCGGTTAGCCAGTGCTTCTTAATTGCGATCGTTCGTACAGGCGATAATGCCAGCATGAAGGGGGTGTATGCGGTGCAGCCGAAAGAAATATTTACGGTTTTCGGTAATGACGACCGGTTTTTCGCTAGTAGCAAAAGCTAAAACATCCGGGTTAGGAATTTTCTGATATCATGTCCGATCAATTAACCATAATATCCCGGTCGGGGCGGGTTTTTGAGATGGTCAATTATTTGCCGCTATTGTTGGTGAACCCGCCCCTACAAAAATCGCGATCGCTCGACCGGACATGATATGATTCGCTCTGCCTGCTTCTTGGACAGTCAAAACATCATGTCCTAAAGCTCTCAGTAATTCTACAACAGGATAGGGGTATTGCTCATCGGCATAGAGACGTGCCATCGGCTACAAATCCTCGTCTATCACTTCATTGTTTTCCCGAATTTCTGTTTCAATTTCATCGGGAAAGGCTTCAGCATAGGCCCAAGCGTTAGCAATATCAGTCGCAGATAGCCATAGATAGCTTGTGAGTAAATCAGCTTCACTGTAGCCAATGCGACGAGCTTCTACAAGTCCCCAAACGGTGATGCGAGTGCCAGCAATGCAGGCACTCCCGCCACAAACATCAGGCGTTTTTTCAATACCGCGCCAAGGAGTGATTTTACCTTGAGTGAGGAGTTGAACGACTTGAGCTTTTTCGTCGTCAGAGAGTGCCAGGAGTTGAGGCTCTAATTCTTTTAGCGTCATGGCAAACAATGGAATTGCGATTACTGATTATTCTATCGAATTTATTCTATTCAGTCCGCGATCGCACGGGTGGTCATCACCTTGGTTTGATGGACGAAAATAATGCCTCCAAGCCTTTAATATAGCAACTGCCCGTGTTAGGACAGGTTATATTTTTATAATAAACCCCAATTTGTAGGGGCGGGTTCACCAACCATTTATGAAACCCACAAACAACCTCATAAACCCGCCCTCATCCGCCATTGTTTACATCAACATTTTACCAATAAATTAATCGTACATTTTTATTGTTGGTGGGCGGGGGCGGGTTTATAATATTATTCATTTTGAGCGTGAATGGTTGGCGAACCCGCCCCTACAGAATTTTGGGATGTTTTTTATGAATTAGGAAGCGTCATGTGGCGATCTATAAGATTGTCGAGCTTTATTTAGGGATTTTCGATGTATCCGCACCCTACCACTATGTACCTAAATTACACTGCACGGGCGATCGCATATTGCCTCAGTACAGGTGAAATCGTGTAAAAATTTGCTTGTTGTTCAATCAAGCAGCGCCGCGATAGAGATTGCAGCGCATTTGGTAAATCTGAAGCCGGAATTATCTCATTTTCTAGCAATTTTGCCCGGTTGATTGGCTGGCTTTCTTTGGCTAACAAGGAGATTACTTGTTTTTCCAGTTCCGATAGGCGATCGAACTGCTGCTGTAAAACATCTTTCAAATCTTCTGGCAACAATATCGTATCATTTGGTAATAACTCGGTCACGCCTCCCCCCAAGTCTTGAATCAGATTCGCCACGCTTTTTAACCATAAGGGGTTGCCTTGGTAACGATGAATGAGAGTTTCACTGTTGTCGCTTTCTTCTAACCCATAATCTCTGAGTATTTCCCGTGCAGCGGCGATGTCTAAACCTTTGACTTGTAAGGTGCGAATGGAAGTATTTTGGTTTTTAACTTGAGTCACTTCTCTCAGTTGTTCCCAACCTATTAACAGAAAGCAGCTTTGATGGGATAATTTTTCTATTTGTTTGAAAAAAGAGCGATAGTCTTCGGATTCTGGTTTATATTTTCCTGCCAATTCGCCGCTACAGAAAAGGTTGTGAACGTCATCTAAGACGATTAAACAGCGATGGTTTTGTAAATACTTGATCAGCGGTAAGGGTTTCTGGTTTGTTGGGGATGAATCTTGTTTTTCGGAATGGGAAAAAAGCTGTATTAGGTTAGATTGAAATTTGTCTAGGGTGAGGAATTCGTCTAGTGTGTACCAGGTTGCGTACTCAAACTCGTCTTTAATTTGTTGTACGAGTTGTACTGCTAGGGTGGTTTTGCCGATACCGCTGATGCCGGTGAGGGTGATGAGCCGACAGCGTTGTTGTAGAATCCATGTGGTGAGGGTTTGGAGTTCGAGGGGGCGATCGAAGAAATCACCCAACTCCGGCATTTCGCTTAAATCTTGATGCGAAGTTTTAGTTTGTTGTGACTTAGATGTTTCCTGATTTGGTGGGTGTGAGTTTGGGATATTTGGTGGGTGTCTTCCTTCTGCACAGATGTTGAAAATACTGCTCACGTTGTTTGCAAAGTTTAAAGCATTAGAGTTTTGCAACCTATCCATTGTGGAGCGAAAATTCGATTTACTGACATCTTCTCCTAACTCCTCTGAAAGTATCTGCCATAATTGCGATCCGATTTCCCTGATGCGACTTTCCGAACAGTTAAAATCTTTAGCTATTTCTTTGTATGTCTCGCGTTGTAGAGTTCCCTGCAGTACCGCTTCCTGTAAATCGTCAAGGTGCTGACCTGTTTTCTCGAAAACTATGCGATCGGCGACATTTAACATTTCTTTAAGATTCATCTGGCAGGGAGATGCGAGAGTTTTGTGTATTGTAGCTCACAACTGCCAACATTTTCGTACATTTTCGTACATTGTTCTACAAACTTAGATTAAAGTTAAAGTAAAAGCGAGGGAGAATTGGTGGCAAAATAGAACATTTTTGGGCTAGACAAACCTTAAATTTATTAAGGATAATGGAACAAGTATTAAAAGGATAAATTGATTTATGAATTGGGAAGATTTGGCCAGTAAAGCAGGTGAAGAAGTGGTAGAAAATGTTGTAGAAAAAACTCTGGGAATTAATGGAAATACAGTCAAAACAGTCAAAGCGGTTGCAGAAACTGGTGCTGCAGTAGGTGCGGCTGCCAGTGCTGCTACAGGGTTGACTGTTGCAGCAACTTCAGGAGCAGGAATTACTTCTGGTCTAGCTGCAGCAGGTGGTGTGGTTGGTGGTGGTATGGCGGTGGCTCCTGCGGTATTAGCAGCAGGCCCAGCTTATCTTGGGGCAAAAATAATGAATGAAACTTTGTTCAAAGAGCAATCGAACTTGTCTGAGGAAGAGAATGATGCTCGTGCAGCGGCAAGAACAGCTACAAACATTGGGGCTGCTGCTGGTCTAGTTGGTGCTGGTGCTGTAACGGTAGCTGGCGGTGCTTCTGGTGCTGCAATTATGGGCACCCTTGCTGGTATCGGTGGCGTTGTCGGGGGAGGCGCAATTGCTGGTACTGCCATAGTTGCGGCTGCACCTGTTGCTGCGGCGGCTGCTGTTGGATACGCAATATATAAACTGTTTGGAGGTAAAGGGTAAAGATAGTTAGTTCAGTTTGAATTGGTAGGTTGGGTTTCCTGTTGCAACCCAACCTTCATCAGCGTTTAGTCTGGCTTTAGTATTTCCTCGCACCTCGCAGCAAATATCAGAAAACTGCCAGCGATTGAAAAGGTAAGCTTGGCTATCTATATGCAGCCAATATTACAGCGTTGGGTTATAGGTTCTGTTTCGTAGCTTTGGAGTATACGGATGTTTGGTTGGCTATCTGAACTATTTAATTGGTTTTTCAGACTATGGAATCGGTTGGATGATAAAACGAAAGGTAAAATTATAGAGGAAGTTGTCAAGTCATTTGAAAAGCTGCTTCGTTCTTTTTATGGTTCGTGGAAAAATCGGCATACCAAGTGAGAATAAGTGATGAGTAATTTTAAGGAAGTTATGGATGAGATTGAGCAATCACCTACTCAATCAGTGATGAGTAATTTTAAGCAATTTATGGATGAGATTCAGCAATCACCTACTCAATCACTGCCAGAATCTGATTTAACTCTTCCATCCCTTCAAAGGGCTTTAACAGCAGGAACTTTCCTTATGTTGACGCCATTCTCATTTTCCAATAATGAAAAGCAAAAATTCTCAGAAGAGGTGTCGAGCTTAATTCAGAATGAATCTTTTTTATCTGACTTCAGCAATCAAATTGGTGAACCTTTGGAGCAGGAATCTGAAGATGACTTCGTGAAACGCGGTAGCAATAGGTTAAGAAAGATGCTTTATGATAGATTTGGCATCAAAGGTTGAATGGATATAATGTTCAGGCCTGTCGAAGTAGTCGCAGCATAACTTAGTCCGATCGCCCCACCAAGCATATTCTATTAACCCTCGTGTTACCCAACTTCTTTTTCCACTTACAATCTTATCCATTTCCACAATTTTAAAGTGCGATGTTTGCACACAGGGCGTGAAGCGTAGCTATCCAGTAGGGAATCGCCCCAGCAAAAAAAAGGGATCTCGCCTACAAAAATATAAAATATTGCCTAACTGAGTGTTTGTAGCACCGAATTACCTGTAAGGTTGGCATCAACTGTAGCTAATATTAACCCATAATAAATAGCTGTGGCCGCAATAAATCGGTCTCCGGGGTCTTGATGGGGTAGTGCAATCTCGCGACTTAAAATGGCAATGGAGTGATTCATTTGGGCTTCACGAGTTTCCAGAGTTTTTAAAGCTAAGTTAACCCATGTAACCGGATCTGGCTGTAAAGATATCCTTCCTTTTTCTGCAAGGATGAGCGTCTCCCAAATGCTAATTGGACTCAGCCAAAGTTCAGTATAAGGATCGGCGATCGCCGTTTGAAGTTGAAGCGATAGGCGTTGATCGCCGAGTAAATACCAAAGCCAAATGTGGGTATCGAGTAAAAGTTTCATTCCAAAACTTCCCATAGTTCGGCGACAGGAGCAATTAAATCTCCTAATATTTCACCGCTTCCTTTCATTGTGCCAAACACGGGGCGTGGGGTTTGGGTAGTGGCAGGATAGATAATCACTAATGGTTTCCCTTCATGGATGATGGTGAGGGGGGTTTTGGTACGTTCGACCTCTATAAGTAGAGTCTGGAGGGTTTGAGGTAATTCAGTCGTGGTAATTTGTGCCATTTGCTGACTTTTCCCAATCTTATTCTATTTCTACTATGATAATGCGAGGATTAGACGGAAAGCGATGCTTGAGTGAAAAAAGAGCGATCGCCCCTCGCACCAAATACCAAACACTGCGATGATTGTACAGCTAGTGATCGCACATAATCATCATCCCTAATGTGCGATCGACCTCCCGCATCAATTCTCCACAAAGCATCCGGCGGAAATTCGTTATCTGCGTCCAAGCGCACAGTAGCATTGTCGCCCAATTCCACCCCAGCCAACCTCTAATTTGATTGTGTGGTTCGCCGTGACTTCTGAATCTTACCGATAATGCCAGATAAAATATTTTTTCACTCTATTCAGTTAGCGATAAAAATTTAAGCAAACATAACATCGGGGGCGAGTTTTGCCGCACTCAACTCCCTCCTTCAAATTCTAACTAAATCCGCCCCTTAAACTTTCTCCTTCTTCCTTTGCGTCCTCCGCGTCTTCGCGGTTCGTTTCTAACGCAAATACCCAATCCAAGCCGGCAAAACCTCCGGCGAACCGTACCACTTCCCCGGAGAACGAGGCGAATGCCAAACCCCCTCCAACACCAGATTTTCGGCCCCGTCCAAAACAGCAGCTTCCACCGGCGTAATTCCATCTCCCCAAGTTTCGCCCTTCCCCACAGTCAACTCATAACTTTTGTAAGCCAGCCAAGTCCCAAAACCGCGCTTGCCAAAAACAGCCTTCCCAGCAGCGCACACGTAGCGCACCTGCGGGTGAAAAGCCCCTGGATAGTGAATTTTGACAAAATCTAGATTTTTGCGCGTCCAGCGCTCTTGAGAGACGTGCGGCGTGCCTAAAGTGATTAAAGTATTCACACAGGGGTGAGCTTCCCACAAACCCGCGTCCTCAAGCACGTCGCCGTGAATGGTGTAAGGCTTTTCGCCCAAATAGATGCGAGAAATCCAGCCGCCAGCGGAATGAGCGACGAGATTGATCTGCGGAACGCCGTATTGCTGTAACATTTGTTTGACCGTGCGATCGAGCTGTCGCAAAATTGGCACCATCGACCGCCCGCCAAAAGTCGGCAACCAATCTCCCTTGCCCAGAGGCACTGTTACTGTTGGGAAACCTCGATCGACCAGAGACTTTTCTAATTCCCGATAGTCGGAAGCAGCAGCAAAATATCCTGGTAAAATCACGGTTGGTAATGGCATTGTCAATTTTAGATTTTAGATTTTAGATTTTAGATTTTGCGGTCGGAGTGCTACGATCTGTTTTTCAAGTTAAAAGACACTTGCCGAAGCATCCTTTGGATTGCTAACATCTGCCACTCGTTAAACCTTTTGCTTAGGGAATATCTACTTCTATGGCTCGCGAGCCGATTCAAACATGGTATTTTACCCTAGTTGTCGTTCACTTAGAAGACCGTTTTCTACTGGTACAAGAGCGCAAGTACGAGCAGCAGTGGTATCTCCCAGCAGGGCGAGTGGAAAAAGGGGAAACTTTGCTCGAAGCTGCTATGCGTAATACCTTTGAGGAAGCGGGCATTTCCATCATCGTTGAGGGAATTCTCCGGGTAGAGCACACAGTGATGCCTAGGGGCAATGTGCGCCTCCGAGTCATTTTTGTGGCTCGTCCACAAGATAAGACGCCGCCCAAGAGTAAGCCGGATGAGCATACTTTGTGCGCGGGCTGGTATTCTCTCAAGGAATTAGACCAGTTGTCGTTGCGGGGAGAGGAAGTTCGGGAAATGTTTCAATATATGGCAAGCGGCGCTCCAATTTATCCCATCGACTTGCTCACCATCGAGGGAGCTCCTTTTAAAAATTACCGCTATCGCTGGTGAATCCATAGATTTTGGATTTGGGATTTGGGATTTTGGATTGAATAATTACTTCCACGGATGAATCCGGTTGTGTAACCGAATTGGAAACAGGGGTCGATCGAACGGATCGATCGTGTTTAATAAATTAGTGGCGCTCCAGAACCCGAAAAAAGACGGTATAGCAGCGGTGCAGTCTGTTTTTTCCATCGCCCCAGTCCCGCCCGCCTGACGCCTGCTGACCATTCTCAACAATACCTGAGAAACCGCGTAGAGGATTGGGTCAAAGGCATTAGGCAAGAAAAACAATGGTTTCAGCGATTAACAACGTCCTCACCCGATTGGCGGTTGTTATACCAGCGTGGAACCAGCCCAAAAACCCGGTTTCTAGGCTTGAGTGCTTGATGTGAGGGTCGCGAAATCTCAATAAAAGTCGATCGGGCAATTTCGATACCGACAGTGCTACAATTATACCTTTGAATTCCCAACCTCTCCTCATTAAAAATTAAAACGAATTCACACTCAATCACAACCACAACAATATAAATTACCCATCGCCCAATCACTCAATCTCCCAATCCCCCAATCCCCCAATCCCCCAATCACTCAATTTCCCAATCCCCCAATCTCCCAATCCCCCAATCCCCCAATCCCCCAATCCCCCAATCTAAAATCTAAAATCTAAAATCGAACAATCCCCCAATCCCCCAATCTAAAATCTAAAATCTAAAATCGAACAATCCCCCAATCTAAAATCTAAAATCTAAAATCGAACAATCCCCCAATCTAAAATCTAAAATCTAAAATCTAAAATTTAAATGACTGACTCTTCCTCCCTAGCCAACACCCTTTCCGAACCGCTGCGCCAGCCTTTTTGGTGGGCAGCCCTAGCTTCTGTGGGCCTGCACGGAGTCCTCGGAGCAACCGCCCCGACGCTCTCAAACATACTTTATGGTGGAAATTCCTCAAAAAATATCCCCGGTTCTGTCGGCTTAGTAGAACTAACTCCCGCAGAAGTCAGCCGCCTGCCACAAACCATACCACCGAAACCGTCTAATACGCGATTTACGCCATTTACGATCGCACCAGTTCCCCTTCCACCAGCGCCCAAGTTAGCCCCACCCTTGCCCCCCGCACCTGATACCATCAACTTGCCCGCCATGCCGCCGGGAATGCCCCCTCCTGGATTCTTTTCCCCTCTCCCTCCTTCCCCTCTCCCGCCCTTCACGGCCCCAACAGCCCCGCCACCTCCCACAACTCCATCCCCAATAGTCAGAGCCCCCTCCCAGCCAATACCCACTTTCGTCCCACCCGTACCTCCTAGCGGTTTCCTTTTCCCACCTTTACCTGGTAATTTCGATCGCAATATCCCGCCACCACCATCGCTGAATGAAGCGCCCCAGATTCCCGGCGGCGGCTCGGAAGATGAAGCAGAAGCGCTCAAAAGGATTATAGCCAGTAGAGGCGGACTGCCACTATTTCCAGACGGAGCTCCAGTCTTTACCCCGGAATTCCCAATTGGCAGGAATGTGGGACCCGATGGAGTACCAAAATTGACTCAAAAAGATCCCAATAAAAGGACTCTCATCGCAGAAACTCAGTCCGGTCAACCGGGTTCAAACTTACCCACCGACAGAGAGACACTGCTGGCGGCTGGAGAGACCTATGTTGCTTTGTTTGAGAAATTCAAAAAGGCTTATCCTGACTTGGAAATGACAGGCCCGACTCCTGTGCCTGTGCCTTATCCCGTAACAGCTTGCTCACAAAAACTCCAAGGAAGAGCAGTTTTTGGAGCAGTTGTCAGCCCTCAAGGCTTGCTCAAGGCCGAGCCACAGCCGATCGTCCCCACGGGTTACGGTATTCTCGATAATGCGGCTAAAATTGCGATTATTAGCCCTTCTCTAACATTTGAAGCAGCCAGCACGCACAAGCTTTACCAACTGGATGTCGAGTTTAAGTACGACGAAAAAGTTTGTAGTGGCATTCCTGTCACCCCAACCAGGCCCAACCCACCAGGCCAGCAGCAGCCCGCGCCCGCGCCGACAGCGCCCAGCAGACCAACAGGCCAGCCGCCATCCCCAGCGCCTACTGAAGTGAAACCGCAGTTCGAGAAGCCGCCTGCCCCCTCAAACAAACCGCAGCCAGGGGCCCAACCGTCGCCGCCCGCACCCAAGCCAGGGGCTCAACCGTCGCCCTCGCCTGAACCGAAACCAGCCGCGGAACAGTCGCCTTCTCCTCAACCGCAACCCGCCGAAGAGTCCCCGCAGCCCGAAGCCGCACCATCTCCTGCCGCCGAAGAGTCTCCGCAGCCGGAAGCTGCACCATCTCCTGCCGCCGAAGAGTCTCCGCAGCCGGAAGCTGCACCATCTCCTGCCCCGGAAGTGTCGCCGTCACCGTCGCCGGAAGCAGCGCCATCTCCTGCTGCCGAAGTGTCGCCGTCACCATCGCCGGAAGCAGCGCCATCTCCTGCGGCTACCGAAAATTAATTGGGCATCGCTAATTGGCAATCGGTATTGTAAAACTTCGTTGAGTTTATAAGCAATTATAAACAATAGTAGTTAGTAGTTAGTAGGGTGCGTCAGCTTGAATATTTGTAGCTTCTCAAACGAATTTCTACTTGCTGACGCACCCTACTTTATCAACTAAGAACGAAGTTGTTTTTCGTCCGCCTGACCAGGCTGGGGACGATTGAACTTTTGACTACAAAGCTAATTACCTATTCCCCTTAATCTCTCAATTGTATTGAACTTTATACATTTGAAATAAGTCACCACTTTGCTTTTTTACTACCTTAGCGCCTGCAGCTTTAATCATTTTTTCCCAATCTTCTATTGTCTCTAAAAATACTTCGCCGGCTCGATAAGTTTCCAAAATTGCCCAATCTTCTGCTAAAGGAGCATTGGGGTTGAGGACATCAAAAACAAAATGACCGCCCGGTTTTAGTACCCGCTTTACTTCTCCCATGACAATATTCCAATAGTCTATGGGATAGTAACAGCTAAAGCCTGTAGCGAGGCATAAATCGAACTGAGCCTCTTCGTAATTTAACTGGTGAGCGGGGGCCCATTCTACGCCTTTGAACAGCTTAGAATTGAGCTGAGGGCCGCGAGCGTTTAAGGCGTCTCGCGCTGCGCTGCTGATTTCTTGACCATAAAAATAGGCTTCCCAATCCCGCCAAGGGTAGATGAGAAAGCTGACTCCGCAGCCAATGTCTAAACAGCGCTGATTTTTTTGAGGTTTGGCAATTTTCCAGAAGGGAGAAACTGTTTTTGCTTGGAGAGTTCCTGCGACTGATTCCAGGAAAATCGGCATTGCTTCGACTTCTTCGGGTAAGGCGAAAGCTTCTCCTCGGTATTCGCGATCGAACCGGGCAGCAACCTGCGATAGTAAAACTTGCCAGCTATCTGATTTGCCTTTGGCAAACCAAGTTTGCTCGCTTGTACTTGCTGGGCGTTCGGACTTTTTAGACATTCTTGAATTACCTTTTAGAAGCTTTGAGAGCTTTTGTAAAGTTTTGGCGGTAAGGCTTATTAAAAATTAACGCGGGCCAGAGCAGCGAGAGCTTAAGGCGATTTGCAAAACTTCGATCGAAGTTAGTGCGATCGAACCCATTCCAAAATTTCCAAATACCGCCACCGTAAGCGATCAGCAATGCCAAGCTAATTAACGTACTCATTTAAAAAACCCCTAAGCAATGGATAGGATTTTGGGTCAGCTAGTCAAAGCGCTACCCTTAATCTATCATTTATCAGACGCCAAGGCACACCGATAGCTGTAGTAATTCCACCTTCCGAAAGAGACTGCAAAATCCCCGCTGGCCACAAACTTAAAAATAACACCCCCGAAATAGCTTTCACCGAGCAAGCAAGAAGGGACTTCTGGTAAAAGTCGATCGTTCTGAGGACTTATAAGATTGAATAAGTGAAGAATTAAAGAATTGGGAAGGAATGATGAGATAAGGGTTTCGAGTACGGGCCTACAGTTGCATTCTTTTTTTTAACTGGTATCACCCAAGATCCCCTACAAATCCGAGTTCGACCGGGGGAGTGGTGCGATGCCGCAAGTTCTAATTCGGTTGAAATCGGTTGCTGTTGGGGGACGGCCTGGCCGAACGGGATTTACCAGACGTGTCACTACTCGAAGATAATTAACTAAGAACTGATAGCTCGCGGCCGACGAATTACAGCAGGCAAACTTTTTCTAGCGGACAATAGCGGTAGAGAGCTTTTTAAGCAAGGAGGATTTTATGCGTGCAGTGCTGATGGCTGGGGGATCGGGAACTAGGCTCAGACCCCTGACGTGCGATTTGCCCAAACCGATGGTGCCGATTCTGAATCGCCCGATCGCAGAACACATTATTAATTTGCTAAAAAGGCATCAGATTACGGAAATTATTGCGACGCTGCACTACCTTCCCGATGTCATGCGCGAATATTTTACTGACGGGGCAGAGTTTGGCGTTCAAATGACTTACGCTGTGGAGGAAGACCAACCGCTGGGTACGGCTGGTTGCGTCAAAAATATTGCTGAATTGCTCGATCGCACTTTTTTGGTCATCAGCGGCGACAGCATCACAGACTTCGACTTAACCGCAGCAATCAAATTTCACCGTAGCCAGCAATCCAAAGCCACGTTAATTTTAACTCGCGTTCCCAACCCGATGGAATTCGGGGTCGTGATTACCGAGGAAAATTACCGCATCAGTCGCTTTCTGGAAAAGCCTTCTAGCAGCGAAATTTTCTCCGATACTATCAATACCGGCATTTATATTTTAGAACCCGAAGTCTTGGATTACCTGCCGGTAAATCAGGAGTGCGACTTCTCGAAAGACTTGTTTCCCCTGCTACTGGAAAAAAACGAGCCGATGTACGGCTACATCGCCGAGGGTTACTGGTGCGATGTCGGCCAGCTAGATGTTTACCGGGAATCTCAGTACGACGCGCTGCGGGCCAAGGTCAAACTGGATTTGAGCTACTACAACGAAGTTCGATCGGGACTTTGGGTAGGTCAGAATACTTTTATTGACGATAGCGCGATCGTCGAAGTACCGGCCATGATCGGCAACAATTGCCGAATTGGAGCCCGAGTTAAAATCGATGCAGGTACTGTGATCGGAGATAACGTGACTGTGGGGGCCGACGCTAATCTCAAACGTCCCATCGTCTGGAACGGAGCAATTGTCGGTGAAGACGCTCATCTTAGGGCCTGCGTGATTTGCCGGAGTACCCGCGTAGACAGGCGCGCTCACGTCCTCGAAGGTGCTGTCGTCGGTTCAATGTCCATCGTGGGAGAAGAAGCACAAGTGGGGCCGAGCGTGCGCGTCTGGCCGAGCAAAAATATTGAATCCGGCGCTCTGTTAAATCAAAATTTAATTTGGGGAGAACAAGCTAAGCGGAATTTGTTCGGTCAGCGTGGCGTTCAAGGACTGGCAAATGTGGATGTTACCCCGGAATTTGCAGTGAAATTGGGCGCGGCTTATGGCTCGACTTTAAAACCGGGGACTGCGGTATCGGTTTCTCGTGACCAGCGGAGCATTTCGCGGATGGTTTCGAGGTCTTTGATTGCGGGTTTGATGTCGGTGGGAATTAATGTGATCAATTTGGAATCGACGGCAATTCCGATCGCGCGCACGGTTTCGTCTACGATATCAATTGCTGGCGGCATTCATGTTCGCATTTCGCCCGATCGCTCCGACCACATTTTAATTGAATTCTTCGATATCAAAGGCATCAATATTACAAAAGGAGCTGAGAAAAAAATCGAGGGGGCTTATTTTAAGGAAGATTTGCGGCGAGCTCTAATTCCCGAAATTGGAGAGATGACGTACTTTAACCAAGCTCTCGATGTTTACAACCGCATTTTTGAGCGGCAGATGAATGTTGAGGCAATACGCTACAGCAATTCTAAGGTGGTAATCGATTACGTTTACGCGGTTTCTGGAGCAATTCTGCCCCAAATGCTTGCCAAGTTCGGCTGCGATGCGGTGGTTCTCAATGCCAGTCTCAAACAGACTTCTCTAAGCAACGGGGAACGGGAATATTTGCTCGACCAACTCGGCCGGGTGGTGAAAGCACTCAGCGCTAATTTTGGAGTGCAGGTATCGGCTAACGGCGAACAGCTCATTTTGGTAGATGAGTCTGGGATAGCGATTCGTGGGGAAATGCTGACGGCGTTGATGGTAAATTTGATGCTGACTTCTCATCCCAAAGGTACAGTAGTAGTGCCGGTTCATGCGTCTTCTGCGGTGGAGGCGATCGCCCGACGCTATCAAAGCAAGGTAATCCGCACGAAGGCGAACCCAACTGCTTTGATGGAAGCCGCTAACAGGAACCCGAATGTGGTTTTGGGCGGCAGTGGCCTTATGGGTTTTATTTTCCCGCAGTTGCATCCCGGATTTGACGGAATGTTCTGCATTGCTAAAGTGATAGAAATGATGACGATTCAGGAACGATCGCTCGGACAGATCAAGGCGGAACTTCCCCGCATCACCCACCGCAGTTACAGCGTCCGCTGTCCTTGGACTATCAAGGGTTCGCTGATGCGACATTTAGTAGAAACTCATTCGCCCGATCGTCTAGAATTATTAGATGGAGTGAAGATTTTTAACTACAGCGACGACAATTGGGTATTAGTTTTACCCGATGCTAGTGAACCGACCGTTCATATCTTCGCCAACAGTGAGGATCGAGATTGGGTATCTGAAACGTTGAAGGAGTACCGCGCCCTCGTTCACGATTTTGTCAGTCAAGCCGAGGCGGCGGTTCTCCAAGATAAATTTGGTAACGTGTAATCGGGAATTGGGCCTTGGGCATTGGCAATGGGGAATTGGTAATGCAAAAGTAAAAAAATAAAATGCGTTATTTTAAGTTTTACCTTTTTACTTGAAAGTTCATGCCCAATTCCCAATCCCGAAGTCCCTGCGCGGGCCAATTCCCAATTCCCGATGCCCAATTCCCGATGCCCAATTCCCAATTCCCAATTACGCACAGATAACAACAGATGAATAGCTGCATTTTGATGGCGGAAATAACTCAACAACCGCAACTCCGTTATACTCCTGACAATCAAGTTCCAATCGCTGAAATGCTGGTGCAGTTTCCAGGCCCAAAACCTGAAGATCCGCCCGAACGTTTGAAGGTGATAGGATGGGGCAATTTGGCTCAAGAAATTCACGATAAATATCACGAGGGCGATCGCGTGATTATTGAAGGTCGGCTGGGCATGAATACGATCGAAATAGATGGTATCAAAGAAAAGCGCGCTGAACTGACAGCTCAAAGGATTTACAGTGTCGGGGCTGATGCCATGAGTTCGGCTCCCCCAGCTAGAACCGCCCCGGAACCGGCTCAAATTCGCGACACCGCCCCGGCTAATGTGCCGAGCAATGTAGTACCTTTAGGCTCGCACAAGCGCAGTTCTAACAGCGCTCCAGGCGGCGCTAACCGCACGTCTAGTTCGGATTGGAACTCGCATCAGTCGTCAAATTCTGAGTCCGATCGCCAGTCGGGTTCGTCTAACGAACCGGAAAATCCCGATTACGATCCGATTCCATTTTAAAAATTAGGGTGCATCACTTTACAACTGGACTGTTCGCTCGAAAGTGACGCACCTTAATTTAAGAGCGATTCCCTACGGGATAGCTTCGCTCGCGCGCACTTCAGGAAAAAAAGGGCGAGCGAATTTGGCTGAACTACGAGCTAAATTGCAAATTTTACAGCTCGATCGTCACAACTTTTTTCTTGCTTTTTTCGTCGCGCAGCACGACTGTATTGTAGGGTGATGTATCCGTCCCCAGCGGAATTGGCAGCTTAAAGCTGCCGCTCTTATGCTTAAGTTCGCCTAAATCAATGCTTTTCGTTATATTGCCATCTGTTGCCAGATAAGCGGTAAGTTCGCCTTTATAATCTTCAATCAAAAAGTCTCTGAAGAAAACGACTTCCCCAGCCTCGGCATCGATAGCAAGGATGACCGTACCGCTAAACGTTGCGCCTTTTTCTTCTTCATCAACCGTCGCCATTTTAATTTCCGAGGGGTCTTGACCGGACATATCTGCCATAAATTTTTTCTCCTGAACTGAGCGCAATAATTAACAAGAATCATACCTGACGCTACGGGGGATCGCAAAACTCTTAGGACGTATTTCTGCATCTGTCTTGCTTCTGTCTGAGGTTAGAGAAGCCCGCGATCGCGCATTATACCCCCAAGTCTCGCAAACACCGCCGCGCTAATTCGATTCGATATTTAGCATCCTTACTCTGGAGTTTTTAAGGAGCGCGAATTAAATAACTTACAATTTTAATTGTTATTGTGGGATGGGCGTCCCGCCCGTCCTTTTTGGACGGGC
>NZ_JAUBOQ010000074.1:0-21690 GCF_036700325.1 Microcoleus sp. Z1_B2 | reverse complement strand
AAAATCCTCAAGCCCCCGAATTTATCTCGCGCAAGTCAATCCAAAATCTAAAATCTAAAATCTAAAATCGAATGACTCATCATTACCTCACCGGAAAAAATCTTTGACTTTTGAGGGAAAACTTCAGAGTATGGGCGATCGCATTTTTACCATTCAGCAGTAAGGTACGCAGCGCGCACCTTACAAACTATTAACCTAGGACTATTCTGCCACTTCCTCAGATTCCGATTCTTCCGCCGATTCTTCACCAGCAGCCGGCACTAAAGCCACAGCTACGATGGAATCATCCTCATCTAACCGCTGCACCCGCACACCCGTTGCTGTGCGCGATTGAGTAGAAATTGCACTCACCGCCTGACGGATAATAATACCTCGGTTGGTAATGATCATCAATTCGTCATCTTCGTTGACAATTCGCAGGGCTGCTACCTGATCCTTACCCTTTTTCGACTTAAATTTAGTAGCCGTCAATCCTTTGCCTGCCCGTCTTTGTAGGCGGAATTGAGAAACAGGAACCCGCTTGCCGTAGCCGTTGGTGGTGATTACCAACACCGAAGGAACTTCGCTGCTAACTGTCGAAATTTCTTCAACCTCTTCGCCTTCAATTTCCTCTGCTTGCAATTCTAATTCTTCATCTTCCGTTTCCAATTCAGCACTTTCTGCCCCTTCAAATTCCGCTTCGTCCGTTTCTAATTGAGCAATATTAGCTCCCTCAAATTCGGAGTCTTCAGTTTCCAATTCAGCGATTTCGGCAACAATTGAACTGGGCAAAATGTCCATGCTAATCAACTCATCGCCTGATCGCAATTTCATTGATTTTACACCCCGCGTCGCGCGGCCGACTGGGCGCAACTGTTCGTGATTGGTGCGGAAATGAATTGCCATGCCTTGGCGCGTACCGATGATGATGCTGTCACCAACTTTTGCTCTCCGCACCCAGCGCAGTTGGTCGCCTTCTTCTAGAGAAATCGCGATTAATCCATTAGTGCGGATGTTGCCAAAAGCGGAAAGTGCGGTTTTCTTAATGTAGCCGCCGCGAGTCAGCATGACTAAGTATTCTTCGCTGGTGAATTCTGTGACTGACACCATAGAAGTGATTTTTTCTTCTATAGGAATCGGCAGCAGTTGCACCACGGGAGTGCCGCGGGCCGTCCGGGAACAGACGGGGATTTGATAAGCTTTGACAGAGTAAACTACGCCCCTGTCGCTGAAGAACAAAACGCTATCGTGATCGCAGCAGGAAAGGAAATGTTCTACTCCATCGTCTTCTTTCATTTTCGCGCCTGCTTTGCCGCGAGTAGCGCGACTTTGGGCCTCGAAAGTGCTGACTGGCATCCGCTTGATGTAGCCTTGCTCGGTGATCAGAATAATTGCTTGTTCGTTGGCAATTAAATCTCTTTCATCGATTTCTCCTTCGGCGTGTTCGATGACGCTGCGTCTAGGAGTGGCGATTTTGGTTTGGATTTCGACTGCTTCAAATTCGGCGATTTCTAAGATGCGTTCCCGGCGCGCTAAGATATCTTCCAAATCGGCTATTTTAGTTCGCAGTTCTTCGTGTTCTTGCTGGATTTTTTGCGCTTCTAATGCTGTCAAACGCCGGAGCTGCATTTGCAGAATTGCGTCGGATTGCTGTTCAGAAAGACCGTAATTATCCATCAATTCTTGTTTTGCTGCGGCGGAGTCGGCAGCGGCGCGAATTAGGTGAATAATTGCATCTAAGTTTTCTAAGGCAATTAATAAGCCTTGCAGAAGGTGGTCGCGTTCTTCTGCTTTGCGGAGTTCGTATTGAGTCCGGCGAGTAATTGTCTCAATGCGGAAGTCTAGGAAGACATTGAGGAATTGGGAGAGCGTAAGTAGTTGGGGTTCCCCATTTACTAGCGCTAACATATTGGCTCCAAAGTTGGCTTGGAGGGGTGTTTGTTTGTAGAGGTTGTTGAGGACGACGCGGGGATAGGCGTCGCGCTTGAGTTCGATCACGATCCGCATTCCGTCTCTATCGCTTTCGTCGCGAATGTCGGAAATTCCATCTAATCTTTTGTCGTTGACAAGTTCGGCAATTTTCTCAATTAGCCCTGCTTTGTTTGTTTGGTAAGGTAATTCGGTGATAATAATTGCTTCTTTGTCGGGGCGGCCGGGATGTTCGATGGTTTCAATGTTGGCGACTCCGCGCATTGTAATCGAACCGCGCCCGGTGGTGTAAGCATCGCGAATGCCGCCTCTACCGAGAATTTGCCCTCCGGTGGGAAAGTCCGGGCCGGGGATGTACTGCATCAATTCCAGGTCAGTAATGGCTGGATTGTGAATTAGCGCTACTAAACCGTCAATTATTTCGCCTAAATTGTGGGGCGGAATGTTGGTGGCCATCCCTACAGCAATCC
Organism: Microcoleus sp. Z1_B2; assembly: GCF_036700325.1. Classification (NCBI taxonomy): domain Bacteria; kingdom Bacillati; phylum Cyanobacteriota; class Cyanophyceae; order Oscillatoriales; family Microcoleaceae; genus Microcoleus; species Microcoleus sp. Z1_B2. The sequence goes on along the minus strand of NZ_JAUBOQ010000074.1, from coordinate 19,312 downwards.
CGGAGGAACCGTTGAGCAAAATTTGGGGGATGCGTGCCGGGAGTACGAGGGGTTCTTGCTGGGAACCGTCGAAGTTGTCGCCGAAATCAACTGTTTCCGAGTCGATGTCGCGCAGCATGGAGTCGCTAGTCAAGGCTGTGAGGCGACATTCGGTGTACCGCATGGCAGCGGGCGGGTCGTTGTCAACGGAGCCGAAGTTGCCGTGGCCGTTGATCAGGCGTTCCCGCATGGAGAAATCCTGAGCCATCCGCACCAGGGCGTCGTAAACCGCTGTATCTCCGTGCGGGTGATACTTGCCCAGCACCTCCCCCACGACGCGGGCGCATTTGCGGAAAGGTCGATCGGGAGTCAAGCCCAATTCGTTCATGGCGTAGAGAATGCGTCGGTGAACGGGCTTGAGACCGTCCCTGGCATCTGGTAGCGCCCGACCGACTATTACGCTCATGGCGTATTCCAAGTACGATCGGGACATCTCATTACCCAGATCCGTCGGGATTATCCGCGACTCAGAGGTGCTCATAGGTTGAAAAACTCCGTTAAAAATTTAAATTTGACCGCTATAAATCTCAAAAATGCGATAAAATCGGTTTGGATTCAGTAGAGCTGCCAAATATTGCCAATTACTCCTGAAATTATATCACAATTTGCCTTGGAATTTATGGGAAAGTTGCCAGAAAAATTAAGGGACGAAACCAGCACAATTGATAATTTGTCAGTTGGTGATTTTGTCAGCAGTTGGCAAAAGCTAAAAAGGTTTTTTTAGGCGATCGGGTTTCATGCTTTCGTGAGTTTTTTTGACGGCCATCTAAGAAATTAAAATGGTTACTCGATCGAAATTTTAATTTCACAAAACCGAAGGCCTTCTTAAAGCTAAGTAAAAATCTAAAATCTAAAATCTAAAATCTAAAATCAGCCGATGCTACCCGTCATCTACTCCGAAGATTTCTTGCTGCACAAGACTGGAATGCTTCACCCAGAGCGACCAGAACGTTTAACGGCGATCGTCAATGCTCTGAAAGCTGCTCCCTGGGCGGATCAAATTGAGTGGCAACTGCCCACCCCAGTGGCGCAGCGCGAACAACAACTGTTATCGGCTATCAAAAAAGTTCACTCGCAAAGATACATCAAAGAAATCGAACATTTGGCTCATCGGGGTGGCGGCTACCTCGACGGTGATACGCCGATTTCTGCTGAAAGTTACGACGTAGCGCTGCTGGCGGCGAGTGCTTGGCTCGATGGGGTCGATCGAGTGGTGGTTGCGGGGGAACCGGCTTTTGTACTGGCCCGGCCGCCGGGACACCACGCTGAAAACGCCCGCGCGATGGGTTTTTGCTTGTTTTCCAATGCTGCGATCGCCGCTCACTACGCCTTGGAACAGCCGGGAATCAACCGTGTCGCCATCCTCGACTGGGACGTACACCACGGCAACGGCACTCAATCTTTGGTGGAAAGCTGCCGGCAAATTGCCTACTGTTCCCTGCATCAATCTCCTTGCTATCCGGGAACGGGAGATGCCGAGGAGCGCGGTGCCTACGACAACGTGCTGAACATTCCCCTCTATCCCGGCAGTGGCATAGCTGAATACCTGAGCGCCTTTGAATCTCTTGTCGTGCCTTTTTTGTCCAAATTTGAACCGGATTTGTTGATTGTCAGCGCTGGTTATGACGCTACTGCGTCCGATCCGCTGGCGAGTATGACTCTGATGCCGTCAGATTTCGGTACTTTCACCGGATACTGCCTGCAACTCACCCGCCGCATAGCTTTTGGTTTGGAGGGGGGTTACGCACTGAAAGATTTGGCAGAGTCGGTTGTGGCGACTATTGACCGATGCCTCAATTAGCTGGAAAATTGGCATAGGGGAAAATAAGGTTGAGAAGCCATGAGGACGAGATGGAGAGTTTTTGAGGGCGATCGCGCTTGATGGTCTTTTTCCCTCTGACTTCTGACTTTTCCCCTCTGACTTTAGTGACAAGCATCACAAATTTAAGAGATCCAAGTCACTGCCGATCCAAGTCTCGGTCACAGATTTTTAGCCAAAAAATCACACCGTGTCAATGTTTTCGATCGCCTTTGAAGTCACTCCCAGAGTGCACAATAAAAATACAACAAGCCTGTTAAAATTTTATCTGTCTCAATCAACTAGGAGGTTTATCATGTCAGTATCCCAAATGACACTCGAAGAGTTATTTGGTCAGGTCATGTTCTCCAGCGTCGTGACTCGCCACGACCGGAGACAGCTCAGATCTGCACTCTTAGAAAGAACACTGAATGAAGATGAGTATGCCATCATCAACCGACTGCTGTACAACGTTCGCCGCGGTTGGGTAAAAATTGTCGATTAAAGACCTGGCAACCACTCTCTGTAAAGGAGTTAATACCATTTTCGATTTTCGATTTTCGATTAAAGAATTGGTGATGACTGATAACTATCGGGATTGAGAGCACGAGCCTACAGTTACATTTTTTGGGAACTCGTTACAAGTAGAACTTGCCAATTCGGGAAGTTTTTTGTGTTTAATAGTTGGCTCGAAAGTGTGATGTGTTTGACCAGTGTGTTAATTATCAAAATCTCGCTACACATCAGCCTATAGGTAGAGATAATTATAAAATAACAGGTTTCGGGTGCATCTCTACTTGTTGAAAACTTGTGAGTTTTGAGTTGTTAACTGAAAAGTTATAATTAACTCAAAACTCATAATTTTTTGGATTTGAGATGGGAGATTGGAGAGTGGGAAAACTGATGAATATCAGAGTTGAAAACCGCTATAAAGTTAATATTTTTTAAACTGGCATTAAGAATCAAAACTAGAAGCAGTTTCCGGTTGAGGAGGAGTGTGCGATCGTTACCAGCACAGCCAGTCGTATTGGTCGATCGACCATTCCGGCAATTTGAGCTCAGAAGTGTCAAAATATTAACAACCAGTTCATCCCCAAAATATATGGCTCCCGCCGTTTTAATTGAAAATCTTCAGAAACGCTACGGCACTGTAGAAGCCGTTAAAGATGTTTCCTTCAAGGTAGAACCGGGGGAAATATTTGGTTTGCTAGGCCCCAACGGTGCAGGCAAAACCACAACCCTGCGGGTACTTTGTACTTTGAGTGCGCCCGATAGCGGACGCATTGAAGTGTCTGGCATTTCTGCTGTCAGTCAGCCGAGAATTGCCAGACAAAGACTAGGCTATGTCGCCCAAGAAGTGGCTCTGGATAAGGTGCTGACGGGGCGGGAACTCCTGCAACTGCAAGCAGCGCTTTACCATTTGCCGCGCCCTAGGATTAAAGGGCGGATTGACGAAATGGTGAAACTCCTCGGTTTGGAGGAGTGGGAAAATAAAAAGACGGGCACTTATTCCGGCGGTATCCGCAAACGCTTGGATTTGGCTGCTGGATTGCTGCATCAGCCTGATGTTTTGGTGTTAGACGAACCGACTGTCGGGCTCGATATTGAAAGCCGGGTGGTAGTGTGGGATTTCCTGCGCCGCTTGCGAGAGGAAGGTACTACGGTTTTGATAACGAGTCACTATCTCGAAGAAGTTGACGCTTTGGCCGATCGCGTGGCGATTATTGACAAAGGAACGGTGATTGCTGAGGGTACGCCGGAGGAGTTGAAAAATCGGGTTGGGGGCGATCGGGTGACTCTGCGGATTCGGGAGTTTTCGCCGATCGAAGAAGCCGAAAAAGCTAAAACTCTCATGCAATCGCTGCCTTTTGTGCAGGAAGTAATTGTCAATACCGCTCAAGGAAATTCTCTCAATTTAGTAGTAACACCGCAAAGCGATGCGCTGGTGACTATTCAGCAAGCTTTAAAAGATGCGGGATTGCCTACTTTTGGGATTGCTCAATCTCGGCCGAGTTTGGATGATGTGTATTTGGCTGCGACTGGTAAGACGCTGTTGGATGCAGAGTTGGCTGCTGCTAGCAACCGCGATTTGAAGGCTGAGCAAAAACAGGCGATGCGATCGTAGTTTAGTTTAATAAACCTCTCCAATAATTATTGTGGAACAGGCATCTTGCCTGTTCGAGACGCTCTTTTCCTGAGCCCGTCAGGGGTTGAAACCCCTGCCTCAAAGCTAAAGTCCTCTCAAGAGGACTGAAGAAATCATTACTCATTAGTCCTCTTTAGAGGACTTTAGCTATTAGCCAGGGAATTAATTCCCTGGCGGTCTTTCGGTTGAAGCGAAAACCAATGAGCAATGCTTTATCCTTATCTTTTCGGCAGATTTGATATCATACATCCAACACTTGCTCTGCTGTCAATGCTAATTCGGGGAAAGTTCGAGATATAATTCGCTCAGTTCCTCGGTAAGCAGTCATTTGATAAACCCCATTTTCATCAAGTAGATAAACAAAAACAGTCGGTTCTTTCGGGTTGCCCAAATAGTTTCTGCTACCCAAAGCTAAATAATCGACAATCCAATATTCAGAAATTCCCAGCCGCTGATATTCATCCAGCTTGTCGATATAATCATCTTCCCAATTTGTTGAGACAACTTCTACAACTAATTGTGGTGGTTCAGTTAGTGCTGAATAGGCGAAGGGCTGCGATTTCCAGAGGGTTTTGTCTACTACTGTAACATCAGGATGGCGGGCTTGTTCTTTACCATTCGGGGTTAATGTCCTCAGCATAAATCTGCCAGATACCCTGTAATTGAGCGGAACGCGATCGACTTCTCTATCAAATTGTTTTATCAGAAAATCAGCAACATCCTCATGCAGTCGGATTGGTAATATTCTCACAATTTCTCCACTGACAAGTTCATAGCGGCCTTCTTCATCGGGAAGTTGCTTGACAAATTGCTCGAAACTGAGCATCTGCTTAGGTTGGATAGGAGTTGCGGTCATGGTTTTATCTCATTTAGCTATATATTTAGGACTATTCTGCAACCATTTTAACATACTGTTTTAACACAGGTGGAATCGTGAAAACGGTTTCTGTTTCACAGATCGATTTTTCGATCATTGCCCGTCTGGCTAAAGATTGAATGGCTTTACATAATTCACGTTGTGAGCCTTGACATTTGGCCATCCATTCGGTAAATGAAACAGGCTCGATTTCATTGCTAAGTTGCGAAATCGCCTGTTTTTCTATTTCGGACAACCGCTGATAATGCTGCTGCAATATCGGTGTCAATTCATCGCTTAAAAATACTGGTTGATAGCTGAGATATTGAGATACTCTACCGCCAAATAAGTTATTAATGGTTGGAGCGACTAATTTTAACCACAGGGGATTACCTTGATAAAGGTTAATCAATTCTGGCCAGTATTCTTCATCCAACAAACCTTTTTCTCTAAGAATTTCTGTTGCTGCTTCACCTAAACAGGTTAACTGCAATAAACGTACTGCTGAATTATCGTCGGTGAATGTGATGATGTCTGAGGGAGGTTCCCAACTATTGAGGATTAAGCAGCTATTGTGGGGAAGTTCGCCGATGAGTTTAAATAGGGTTCCGTAGTTTTCATATCCGGGTTTGTAATTTCCTGCAAGTTGCCCGCTGCTGAGAATTTGCTGCACGTCATCGAGGATGATGAGACAGCGATTTTCTCGCAAATATTCGATTAGGATTGATAACTGAACATCAGTGTTGGCGGGTATGTTAATTTCGGGTTGATTTGAGAGAAATTGAATGAGGGTTTTGAGGGTTGTTTCGAGGGGTGGGGAGGTGCGGAGACTGCGCCAGATGATGCGATCGAATTGAGTTTGAATTTGGGGGATGAGGTTACGGGCGATCGCACTTTTGCCGATGCCTGCCATGCCTGTGATGGTGAGGAGGCGGCAGTTTTGGCGGGCGATCGAGTTTTCGAGGGCGGTGAGGGGTGAGTTGGGGTAGTTGTAGAAGGTTTTGAGTTCCGGTGCATCTCTTAAATCGAGTCGCGGTTTCTGTTCGGTGTTGTCTTCATTTGAGGTTTGTGTAGGGGGTGAGTGTTGTGGAGCTTTTGGAGGGCGTGAGGTTTCTGTGCAAACGTTGATGTTACCTTTGTTTTGTACAAAATTAAAATCACCAAAATTTGAAACTTGAGAAAATTCATACCTCTCCATTGTGGAGCGCAAATTTGATTTCATTACATCTTCATCTAATATTTCTGAAAGAGTTTGCCATAACTTTGAGGCAATATTTCTGACATGGCGTTCAGTACAATGAACCTCTTTAGAAATTTCGGAGTATCTTTTACCTTGCCACGTTCCCCGTACTACTGCCTGTTGCAGATCGTCCAATCGTTTGCCGGTCTTAGCGAACACCAAGCCATCGGCCAACCTTAAGAGTTCTTGAACATCCATTTATTGGGTAAATGTAGGAGGTTTTATCTATTGTATCAGACTTTTTCTGACGTTTTATGGCTAAGAAGGACAAAATATGACTTTTAACGGCTAGCTAATTTTATTAACTCCTGGCAAATTGTGACATTCTCCTACTTTCCAATACATAAAAATTAAATTAAAATTTAATAACGGGCTTGAAAACAATCTTAGGCAACCTAAAAGATTTTAACAATGTAAATCTGACTGGCGCAACTATGCCAGATAGCACCGTCCATCCCTAACGGTTCAAAAAGTTGCTCAAAATGTGGCTGCATCGGTGAGCAATGTCTAGGGGATTTTCGCCTCGTGAAATGTTCGTAAAAATTTGGTAATTTCCAAGAGAATAAAAAATTATGTCTAGTGCATTATCCCTACCTCAAGCTAATTTAAAAATGGCTCTCTGGCAAGTCGATGCTGATGCAATGAGTAGCAGCGACTTGTATGTGTGGTTAAATGATATCGGCTTGCCGCATGAAGTCTCGATCCGGCTGCATGAACTCGCCACATACACGAAAAAAGCTGCTAACAAAGTTTTACTTATCGGCAAAATTCTCCTCATTAAAATCATAGAATTTGTCAAAGCGCATCCCCATTTAGCGATAGGGGTTGCTGTTGGTGTCGCTGTAAGAATTTTGGCAAGTTCGATACCATTTGTCGGCCCGTTATTAGAACCTTTGGCAACAGCGCTGGGTATCCCAATTGGTGCAATAGCCGGCCACCGACTCGATCGAGGCAAAGAGGTGTCTGATGGAATTATTGGAATTGTTCAAGAGATTATTGAGATTGCCAAAGATTTTTTTCAATTACTGATAGACGTTTTCAATACAATTTTCCGCAACGTCATCACTGCTTAACTGCCCAAATTAGCAAAAAGATTGAGGTCTAATATGTCTGCAAATAAAACGCCAACCAAAGAGCAAATTCTTAAGTCAATAGAGCAACTGGAAAAAAACCCACATGATAAATTAGGGATTTTAGCCGATATTGGCATTGGTGTGGTGGGGGCGGCCGGTGCTGGTGCGGCGGTGGCAGCTTTCGGTGGTATACCACTTCTATTTGGGTTAATAACCGTTGCACCTCCCGTAGGATTAGTTGTTGGCGGTGCAGCTTTAGGTGCTGCTGCTCTTGTAGGGGTAAAACGAATATTTGATGGCAATTTTGACGAGGGAAAACAAGCAGAAATACTTAAAAACTTAAAAGATCAGCTAAAAGATATTGAATCCGAAGAAAGAGCCTCTAACCTGGAAGACAGCGATAAAACTAAATTTATTGTTTCCTTGAAAGAACCCGTCAGGCTCAATTTAATTAGCCCGAAAGACGCTCAAGATTTAATTAGGGCCGTAGAAAGCGGTCAAATAGCAATCAAAGAGGCGATTAAAATGGTTGAGGATGTGGTAAAAGCTGCTAAACCATAACTGCCTTCTGACTGCGTAACCTGGGAATGCTAAGTTGTAAGTCTGCGATCGCCCTTACTTAAACCAAGAGCGATCGCTCTTGATAAGTAACTACTGATACTCTACTACAGCCGCGAGCGCCCTGGCAATTTCCTCCATCCTAGGATAGCACTGTCAGAGCAAATGTGAGCGCCCGTAACAACTACATCACCATGTTACCTTCTGAAAAACAATACTATCTGCGGTGACAGTAACTGCATATCGATCCCCAGGCTTCAGTTGAGCCTCAATCTCAGCGGGAATTTCTAACTTACCGTCGGGGTTGACAGGAACAGTAATATTTGATTTCAGAATGTATTCTCGCAGGTGTTCAACAACTCTATCTTGCATAGTTTCCGGCAGAGATTTCATAATTTCGACCAAAGTGGCGATCGCCCTTGATGACATAGCTTTATCCTCCTAGTAAATCAAGTTTTTATTTAGTATATTTGATGAGCTTATTCTCAATTTTAGAGCGATCGCCCGCCCAACACCACCAATACCTCCAGACTTGCTACTGTAAAGAGAGTTAGATTTAATCAAAATCAGCGCAAGCAATTATGAGCGGTACTGTTACATCCCCCAACAACCTCAACCAGCAGCGGCCACTCTCCACGGCATCCGCTGACACTTCCAGTTCCCTGCTGGGTGACTTCATCCAAGAAACACTCGCCTTAACAAAGCGCCTGTTTATTCAATTGCAGCGCCGCCCCTCGACGCTAGTTGCAGGCATTATTCAGCCGCTGATGTGGTTGGTTTTGTTCGGAGCTCTGTTTGAAAATGCACCCGCAGGCTTGTTCGGCGAAAGCCAAAATTACGGACAATTTCTCGGCGCTGGTGTAATCGTTTTTACGGCGTTTGCAGGGGCGCTGAATGCTGGTTTGCCGATTATGTTCGATCGCGAGTTCGGATTTCTCAACCGCTTGTTAGTCGCGCCGTTGGCTTCGAGATTTTCGATCGTCCTCGCTTCGGCTATTTTTATCGTCACCCTGAGTTTCATCCAAACCGGCACAATCGTTACAGCGGGGGCGTTTTTGGGCGCGGGATTCCCCGGAATTGCCGGACTTGGGGCGATCGCCCTGATCGTGCTGCTGCTAGTTTTGGGCGTCACCGGCTTGAGTCTGGGTTTAGCCTTCGCTCTTCCCGGTCACGTAGAATTAATAGCGGTAATTTTTGTTACTAACTTGCCGCTGTTATTTGCCAGCACAGCCCTCGCGCCGCTGTCATTTATGCCAGAGTGGCTGCAAGTTGTGGTGACTCTCAATCCTCTGAGTTATGCGATCGAACCCATCCGCTACCTGTACCTGCACAGCGATTGGTCGCTAGCCAGTGTCGTGATGCAGGCTCCTTGGGGTACTGTCACCTTTGGAGGAGCGCTATTAGTGCTGCTGGCGTTTGATTTGGTGGCGCTGCTGAGCATTCAACCGCTGCTGAGACGCAGGTTTGCTTAGGGCAGGGCGATCGTTTCACCTGCACCGTCAATTCTAGGATGCCTTTCGTCCTGTCAACTTAAGGTAAAACCGATAGTCCGTCAGGGGTTGAAACAACAGCCTCAAAGCCAAAGTCCTCTTGCATAGGACTAATGACTTCTTCAGTCCTCTTTCAGAGGACTTTAGCTATGAGACAGGGAATTCATTCCCTGGCGGACTGCCGGGTAAGCGATAGGACTAATGACTTCTTCAGTCCTCTTTCAGAGGACTTTCGCTATGAGACAGGGAATTCATTCCCTGGCGGACTCTTGGGTAAGCGAGAGGACTGGCGGACTAAAAGCTTAAGTTGACACGACGAAAGGCATTGCCCTGTCCTGAGCCCCAGCGAAGTAATATAATATTTAGTCACAAGTCAGAATATTGTTTAGATAGAATTGTTTTTTTGAAGATTCAACTAATAAATGATGAACACCAAAACTTCCAAATCCGGCAAATTGATGATTGGGATTGCTGCAAGCGCGATCGCATCCTGTGCTCTGTTCTCCCCTCAAGCAAGCTTCGCTCAAGCCAGCGGTTTAAATAATGCCCAACCGCTGCAAGACTTTCAAACTCAAGACAATACCGACCCATTTTCCGGCCGCAGCAGCGGAAGCGGAATATTTGATTTAATTCACAGATCCAAATTGGGCGGCGGTCGCAGCATGGAAGAATTTAATAGCGAACAGCGCCAAAATTTGAACGATGCGGCCGCAGAATTTCGGAACAAACAGCGCCTACTACTGGAAAAGCAAGCAGTACCTACACCAGGGGCGATCGCACCAGCAGAAATTACCGCCCCCGTCCCTTAAATAGACAAGTTTTGTTCGCAGCAAGGACTTGAGTTTTTATTGACTTAAAACCTCCGACATAGAAAACTGATTTCTTAGTCTCAAGCGAGAGGGACGAAAGTTTGTCTAGCAGCGATTTCAAGATCCGAATCTTATCTATAGCAACCGCCCAGACGGTTAGGACATTCTTAAGCGCTAAAACCATTGCTAAGCTGTTCTGTATTTAAATTGTATGTCAAAAAAAATTAAAGTCTTGTGGGGTGGGCGTCCCGCCCGCCCTGAATATACAATTTAAATGCGCGACAGCTTATTAGTGCTTCTTCCTTCTTCCTTCTTCCTTCTTCCTTCTTCCTTCTGCTATAAAAACCATCCCCCTTAATCCCGTTCCAACCACGCCCGCATTTTACCCGGATTAAGCAAACCGTAAGGATCGACCAACTCTTTAAACTGCAACTGTTCCACATTAATACTTTTCATCCCTCCATCTTCCAATATATAAGTGTGAGGATTAGCAATCAGCGCGCCTTGCTCTTCATGATAGCGAATAATTTCATTGAGCCGTGATTCCGTAGTGTAGCGAACTATTTGCAAAGCCGCAGCGATCGCCCTGCCATTCATCCGCAAAAACTCCAAGTGCATCATCACCTCATCCCCATAATAATTGTACAGTTCCTCAATCAATTTCAAACCTTTATCTGCGGGAAAAAGCGTCTGCAAATAAGTCAGAGACGGGTCAGCGCTGCGAGCGTGTAGAGTTGTATGATTCCAAGTAAATTCAGCAATTGCTGCACCTTTGCTCGCTGCTTGCGCGTTTTTTTGATAGCAAATTGTGCCGCCATATTCGCGCACCAAATCTTGCAGCGGTTCCAGACAAGATTCAGCTACCATTAACAAAGCGCAGTGCTTACCTTCAGGAATCTCCTCGCGAAAAGCAGCAAAATAAGCAGGAATCGGCCAAGCACAAACACAAATTAGTTTTTTGATAATTCCGTCCGCATCGCCCAAAGCTTGACCGAAGTTAGCCGATGTCATAAAATCGTCAAAAGCGACGATGATTTCCGCCCAAGCATAAGCAGGGGCGAGGGGAATTTCTAACTCAGTAATAATCCCATTTGTGCCGTAAGCGTGATTGACTTTTTGCACTTCATCGCCGCGCAATTCGATGACGCGGGGATCGTCTTCCATTGTAACGACTCGAACGGCATGAAGATTTCCCCGATCGCGCAATTGCCCGTAAGTTATCGAACCAATTCCCCCGCTACCGCCGCCGATAAATCCCCCAATCGTTGCGGTGCGATAGGTTGAGGGAACCATCCGCAATTCCCAACCAGTTTCTCGCGCTTGTTTGTCGAAAACCGACATTTTTACCCCCGGTTCTACGCAAGCTAAACCCGGTTTTATCCAGCGGATACTGTTCATTTTGCTGGTATCTAAAATGACGCCGCCCTTGAGGGGAATGCACTGCCCGTAATTGCCGGTTCCTGCACCTCTGACAGTTAGCGGAATTTTGAATTTGACGCAGGCGGCTGCAATCCGCAAAACTTCGGCTTCGCTGGCGGGACGAACTACTAAATCTCCTGTTTTATCACTTAAGAGAGGTTGCAAAACAGGACTGAAGTGATAATAGTCTTGAGATAGCTTGACAACTTGCGCGCGATCGCTAATTATTTCAATTCCCGATAGTTCCGAAGAAAAAGCATCCCAGTCAATACTTTGAATCGCAGTTGCAGTCATTTTTTTTCCTCAATCCTGACAGTATTATATATTTTATAAAAGCCAGTAGGGTGCGTCAGACGCAAACCCTAATTATTTCGCGCACATCCTCAGCCTGACGCACCTTACAAGTCGATTAGACCTCTTGCAAAAATAGCTGGGACGGGCAAGAGGCCCGTCCCACAAAAAGTTTTTTCTCTTGTGGGATGGGCATCTTGCCCGTCCGAAAATTTGATCGAAAGGACTTTTGCAAGAAGTCGATTGAATCGCGACAATTGCATCCGAGTCAGTAGGGTGCGTCTGACGCAAACCCTAATTATTTCGCGCACATCCTCAGCCTGACGCACCTTACAAGTCGATTGAATCGCGACAATTGCCTCCAAGACTGCTTTTTTCAATTAACAAATCCCCCAAAAACCGCCATCCCGTAGTATTTCCAAGGCACTGCCACAGTGTCAAATCTAGCATTTACCAGCATTTCCAACTGTGCCGAAAGTGTAGCTAGGCGATCGGGATTAGAATATCCGTAAGAGACACTCTTCCCCACATTTGCGCGAATTTGTGCTAAGGTTTCTCCCTGATTTAGCGCCCAATCTTCTCGCGCCGCTTGATAAATATCTTTCATTGCTGCTGATTCTGCTAAAAGAGGATCTGCATTCCAAAAACAGCCACCAGCATTTAAACTTTCGCGAATCCGTTGAAACAATTTTAACTTAATGTCATCCTCAAGATGGTGAATTGCCAGAGATGAAATGCAAGCATTGAATTTATCGCCCAAGCCTGAGAAATTTGGATTGTTTGCCCATTCTCCAAAATCCATTTCTATGCCAGTCCACCGGGCTGCGTATCCTGCAGACTCAATTTTGGCGCGGGCAAAATCAAGCATTCGCGGCGAGTAATCGACAGCAACTATTTCCGCAGACGGATAGAGTTTGAGAACTTTTAAAGTGAGTTCCCCCGTACCGCAGCCGAGTTCTAAAATGCGGTGGTTTGTGTTAGCAATGCAGCCTGCTACTACATCCAGCATTTCGTCATACTTAGGTAAAAGTCGCCGAATGCCTGTATCAAAATTGGCAGTATTGACGAAAACTTCTCCCGGCAAAATTTCGTTGCGCGCAGGTGAGGCAGTAGAGTCAGAATTCACGATCGTCAACCATAGACTACAATTGCTATCCTAACTGAAATAGAGCAAAAAGTGCGGAAGTAGGGACAAGCCACTGCCCTGTCCTTACCCGATCATCTGTACTTCACTCAACACAAAACCGCTATATAGTTATGCGTATTTTTACGGATAAGCCAAACACTCGTGGTAAACAATAATTAACCGAAAGCATCCACGATACCCGCCACGTGATTCATCTGTCCAGAAATAAAAAACCTGTATCCGATGAAACTTGCCGAACGTATTTATCTCGCGCAAGTCAATGCTTCAATTCTTTAATGTAAAATCAAAAATCAAAAATCAAAAATCGATTGACCCTCCGTTACAGCCAGAGAGTCTTGCTTTACCCCGGACGCCAGCAAAACACTTTGAACAAGCAGTGTTATGTTAGTAGTGAATAAATTGAAATAAAGATTAAACCTCAGACTTGAGGATACCATGCGCCAATTGATTTCTCGCAGTCGGGCTGCCATCAGCCAATTAGTTTACAAACAAATTCTCCTTGCTTTGACAATTTTATCTGGTGTCGGCGTAGGGAGAGCGATGGCAAGTATGTCTGAGCTTTCCTCCATCCTAACGGGATTGCAGGCGCGATTCAAGTCACACAATCAACTTACGATATCTTGCAAAATAAGTATCTGTTTGAAAACAGAGGAATTATTCACATCAAAGGCAAGGGCTATATGAATACTTATCTGCTTGCAGGCAGGCTAGTCAGCGCCGTTTCGGTTTAATTTGTTTATTATATTATGAAGGGGTCTGCTAGTTAGTCGAGAGCGATCAGTCATTAGTCAGCAGCAAGCAGCCAAGAACTAACAGTTAGTCGCTGCTGACTGCTGACGGCGGACTATTACAGGAATTACACAGGGGATGTGAGAACCCGGTTTCTGCGCGGTTGCTTCGTTGACAACCCAAAATTGATTACCAGAAACCCGGTTTTTTTCCTATGTCCTACATTAGCCATTTGCCAAATAGTAAATTTTATGCCCTTGCCGATTTTATCATTCTTGAAATTTTTCCAATCTCGCTTGTCTAGGCAAATAGCTTTGTGGGTATTTGCTAGCATTCTTGTCATAGAAGGAATTATTTTAGTTCCCTCTTATTTTCGACGAGAAAATGAACTTTTAAGCCAACTGGAACAGGTATCTCGGGCGACTGTTGATTCCCTAGAGTTTGTGCTCCAACAAGATATTTCCGATCGCACTTTATTGCAAGAAGAAGTAAAAAATATTACTAAGGATTCTCAAGTAGTCTTAGGACTATCTATTTACCAAACTAACGGTGAACTAATATATACACTTGGCGAACCCCCAGAAATCAGTTTAGAGCAACTAAAAGAATCTCGCATAGTTCACAATCACAATTTCGATGGCAAGAGGTACGATATTGCTTGGACGGAGCGACATTTGGGAGGCGATTACATCTTAATTGTTCGCCACGATGCTTCCACAGTCCAGCCGGAACTCTACGCATTTATCGGACGGATTGCTGTTCTAGTCATCATTATATCAGCCTTTGTCACTTCTGTGACTATGTTGTTTTTAGGGCTGACAGTAATTTCACCTATCTTGAGATTGCGCGATGACTTGATCGCTGCTGGAGACGCTTTGAGCAAAGATCGAGAACAACCTGATTTCTACTCTCTGTCTGTCAAGCGGGATGACGAGTTGGGAGAACTCATGGTCGCCTTCAATCAAATGTTTCACCGAGTATACCAGGAAATTGCACAGCGGAAACAAGCTGAGGAAGTATTGCGCGCCGAACAAGAAAAGTCGGAACGTTTATTACTAAATATATTACCAGTAATGATTGCCGATCGCCTAAAACAAGGTCAGATAAATATTGCGGACGGATTTGCCGAAGTTACGGTTTTGTTTGCTGATATTGTGGGCTTTACCGAAATATCTTCGCGCACATCTCCTGAAGAATTAGTCGAGTTGCTTAACAAAATATTTTCATCTTTCGATCGCTTAAGCGAACAATACGGCTTAGAAAAAATTAAGACGATCGGCGACAATTATATGGTAGCAGGCGGTTTGCCGCTTCCCTGTACAAATCACGCCGAATCTATTGCCGAAATGGCCCTGGAAATGCAGCAAGAAATTATGAAATTCCGCGACGAATGCGGTAAACCTCTCAATATCCGCATTGGCATTAATACTGGGCCTGTTGTAGCAGGTGTCATCGGCACTAAAAAGTTTATTTACGATTTGTGGGGAGATGCTGTAAATACAGCAAGCCGCATGGAATCTCAGGGACTTCCGGGTAAAATTCAAGTTAGCAACTCAACTTATGAATTGCTGTGCGATAAGTATTTGTTGGAAAAGCGCGGTAAAATTAATGTTAAAGGCAAAGGAGCTATGACAACTTATTTGCTGAAAGGTAGAAAATTGTAACTGACAATTTTAACCATCGCCCGCGAATAAGTGAGATGGCGGCAGACGTTACAGCGCAGCCGCCCTCGACACCAAACTAGATTTTTTTTTAACGAACCGCGAAGACGCTAAGGACAGGTAGGAAGAGAAGAAGAAATAATCAAAAATAAAAAGTTCATAAGGTCGTTATTATTGCTATATTAAAAGGCAGGTTAATATTAGTAATCGGGGCAAAAATGACTGCGAATCAGGAACAGAATTCTTCAAATTCACCGATTTGGCAGCCCTTCACGCAAATGAAAACGGCTGCCCCGCCACTGAAGGTAATTCGCGGCAAAGGAGCGGTGCTGGAATTAGCAGACGGGCGGCAAATTCTCGACTGCATTTCTAGTTGGTGGGTGACAGTTCACGGGCACAGCCATCCGGTTCTCGCTGAGGCTCTTTACGAACAAGCCCAAAAGTTAGAACACGTAATTTTTGCCGGATTTACTCACGAACCTGCCCAGAAACTTGCGAATAAATTGCTAACTCATACGCCTGCTTCTTTAACGCGGATTTTCTTTTCTGATAACGGCTCGACTGCTGTTGAAGTTGCTCTGAAAATGGCATTTCAATATTGGCAAAATATCGGAGAAACTAATCGCACTAGCTTTATTAGTTTTGAGGGAGGTTATCACGGCGATACTGTGGGCGCGATGTCGGCTGGCAGAAGTTCGCTGTGGTGGGAATCTTTTGCACCTTTAATGTTTGCTGGGGATGTTGTTCCTTTTCCCGCGACTTTTAACGGCGATGAGGAGGTGGAAAGCAAGGAGGCGGCGAGTTTAGAGAAGTTGGAGTTTTTGTTAAAGCAGGGCGGCTATGCGGGAATTTTTATCGAACCTTTGGTGCAAGGTTCTGGGGGGATGCGAATGTGCCGCCCTGAGTTTTTGCAGGCGATCGCACAACTTGCCCGCCAGTTTAATGTATTGTTGATTTACGATGAAGTAATGACGGGTTTTGGGCGCACGGGCGAACTGTTTGCCTCGGTTAAATCTGCAACTTCACCGGATATCCTGTGTTTGTCTAAAGGATTGTCTGGTGGCTGTTTGCCAATTGCTGTCACAATGGCATCGGAGGATATTTATCAAGCTTTCTGGCGAGATGAATGGGACAAAGCTTTTTTTCACGGTCATTCTTACACCGGAAATCCCTTAGCTTGTGCGGTGAGTGTAGCATCCTTGGAGCTTTTGGAGCAAAACCCAAATGTGTATCAAGGGATGGAAAAACTCCACCACAAATATCTGAATCAATGGCTGAGAAATCATCCTAAACTAGAACGGATTCGGACTTGTGGCACCATCGTAGCAATGGATGTGAAAACGGAAAGCGATTCCGGTTATTTTAATGACATTGCTCCTGTATTGAAAGCCAGATTTCTCGAAGCGGGGTTTTTGCTCCGCCCCTTGGGAAATACGCTTTACTTGATGCCTCCCTACTGCATTTCTCCTGATGAACTAGAATCGATTTATCGGGTGATTCGTCAGGTTTTGGATACTCTGTAAACCCTTTAATTTTAGTAATGAATTTACCCAATTGGAACGATTTGGCTGACGACGCGCTGGCGGGCAAATGTCTCTCTCGCGAGCAATCTTTAGCCGTATTGCGCGCACCGGATGAGGTTTTGCTGGAACAACTAAACGCAGCTTATCGGGTGCGCCGCCACTACTGGGGAAACCGAGTCAGGCTGCACTATTTGTTAAATGCTCAAAGTGGCCTTTGTCCTGAAGATTGCCATTATTGTTCTCAGTCAAAAATTTCGACTGCGGAAATTGAGAAATATCCGCTTTTAGCTAAGGAGAAAATTCTGGATGCGGCCCAACGCGCCGCAGATTTAAAAGCAGGTACGTTTTGTTTGGTGATTTCGGGCCGCCAACCTAGCGCATCTACTTTCGATCGCGTTTTGGATGCTGTTGAGACTGTGAAGGCAAATTATAACCTGAAAATTTGTGCTTGTTTGGGATTGTTGAGCGAGGAACAAACTCATCGTTTGGCTAAAGCTGGAGTCGATCGCGTAAATCACAATCTCAATACTTCCGAATCATATCACTCGGACATTTGCACGACTCACACTTTTGGCGATCGGGTGGAAACCGTCGAACACGTAAAAGCAGCGGGTATCACAACTTGTTCCGGCGGAATTTTGGGGATGGGCGAATCGGATGATGATGCGATCGATTTAGCACTTTCGCTTCGCAACTTGGGCGTTACTAGCGTGCCGGTCAACTTTTTCATTCCAATTCCCGGAACGCCATTTGCAGAGGTGAACAGGTTAAATCCCCGCCAATGTTTGCGAATTCTCTGTTTGTTCCGATTTTTGCTTCCCAGTCAAGAAATTCGGATTGCTGGGGGACGAGAAGTGCATTTGCGATCGCTGCAACCTCTCGGCCTTTACCCTGCTAATTCTATCTTTGTTGGCGATTATCTGACAACTCCCGGACAAGCTGCCCATCAAGATTGGGACATGATTCGAGATGCGGGATTTGCGATCGAATCCCCCGAAGGTTCTCTCTTAGAAGTTGATTCAGCAGTTACCAAATCCGAACAAAAAACCCTGGCTGTGTAACTCTTACACCAGTTTTCAATCAGATGAAATAGAGTAGGACACGGCAGTGCCGTGTCCCTACCCAATATCTATATTTCATGTTTACGCATGGGCGGATAAAAACCGGATTTCTGAGGTAGCAAATGCGTCAGCCGTAAGGAATGAAAAATAAATAACTTAATGGTATCCGCTCAATAAATCGGGGTAACAGTAAAAAAAGAAGGTTCACAATCTAGGCACAGCACATTGGTAACAAGTTAAGCTTGTATGGCAGTTGTCAAGGGGGTTTGAGAAGATGTTTCAAAGAAATATCGATCGGAGCCTCGCTGTCGATCAGGGAAAGGTGCAACAATTAACTTAACATTGGGCTTTCGTTGAGATTTAACAATACCTAAATCTCGATTTTCACTGTAGTTTAGACTAAAAAATGAGCGCAGCTAAAAGTAGCCACCTTTGAATCTCAGGCAAGCTGTTGCTCAAAAACTCAAAAAGTAGAAGATTAAATAGCTAATCTTGAAGACTTTTTACGTCGAGAAACCCGTTTTTTAACGGTGGGATAGCACGGTGCCTTAGTTCGTACCCTTCCTTTTTCCCAACCGGGGGATTTTCCCCTATGTTTAGGGATTTTTGTTGGAGTCCCAATGTCAACCAAAAGCGAAAACATTGATTGGGCAACACGTCCAGGGGTTAAATTGATAGTAGCAGATTGCCTGCAGAAGTCTATTCTCGATTACTAAATCTCTGGCCAGCCAGAGTTGCCAACTCATCAATGGCATTAAATCACTCCAACGCTCGGATTGTTCAGGGGTTCTCAAATTAGGCAATGTCCAATGCAATCGTTGCTTCGCAAATCGATACCAATGATCGACTCCAAAGCGTCGCAAATATTTAAACCAAACAGTTTCTAAAGGTAGAGTTCGTTCTCCCACCCAAGCTAACCATAAGGGTGGAAATGGTTGACCGTTTGACATGGGCTTCATTCTTTCAACGAGGATTAAATTGACTTTTTGTTCAGGGGCACGATAAAAATGTAAGTCAATCCATTGTCTGACTCGGACTTGTCCCAACTCTGGATCTTCGTCAATTTCAATCGCAGTATCCGCTTCAGGCCATGTGGTTGGGTCATTGAGTCTCATTTTTTGCCCGTGCTTGTGCGGTCTACCACGACCACTATAGGCTGGTGGTGCTGACCATAAGCAGGCATTTTTTCGGACTCTGATTAAGCAATCAGCTTGAATATCTGCTTGTGCTAAAACCCAGGTTGCATTGCCATATTCTCGATCTAAAACTGCTAAAACTGGGTTGACACTATGTTCACAGACAAGTTTGAGTTGAGAAGCTGCTTGAAGTATGGGTGAAGACCCACTACTAATTCTTTCATGGAGCAGGGGTAATGCCCAACTTCCTTGTGTTTCAGGTAGTTAGAGTCGATAGGGGCATTTCTACCCCTACCTCTCCTTCAGAACGGAACGTGAAACTTTCGCTTCATTCCG
>NZ_JAUBOQ010000073.1:0-22617 GCF_036700325.1 Microcoleus sp. Z1_B2 | reverse complement strand
TTTGTTGATTTTGTAAATCAAATCTTGAGTGTTTACTTATCTTAACATGATTTGGTTTTTTTACGCCTACCTACTTACAAGAGTCAAAATCATCGTTTTCTGTAGGGGCAATCCGACCCCTACTCCCCGTGGCTGCCCCGAAACAGCCCTGACATTGCAGGGGGTTTAAAAGTTAAGAGCGAGCCGCAATCATTCCGGTTTGGCGCGCGTAGTCAAACAACCCTCCGGCATCTATTACTGGCCCTACTTCTCCTAACGGCTTGAGCGAGAAAGTTCGATCGAGAGTGTGGTTGACAATTACCTCTGCTGTAAAGTCGATCGTCACTTCTTGGCCCGTTACAAACAAGTCGCAAAGCCGCTCGACTGATTCGATCGGGTACAATTCGCCAGTAGCCGAGCAATTGCGAAAGAAAATGCGCGCGTAAGACAAAGCTACCACCGCTGTGACACCTGCAGCCCCCAGAGCGATCGGAGCGTGCTCCCGCGAAGAACCGCAGCCAAAATTTTCGCCCGCTATGATAATCGGATACTGGGTTTTCTGTTCGCCGGATTCGATAAACTTACCGTAGCGATCGGGCAACCCAATCATCGCGTAACTGCCTAGTTTCTCGTACTCATCCGGCTTCGAGGGAACCAGGGTCAGGTATTCGGCAGGGATAATTTGATCTGTATCGATGTTGTCGTCTACAACAAAAATTTGACCGCTAATTACTTTACCCATAGTTTATTTCCTGTTAGCCTCGCTCGATGCTGTGGTGATAATTTTAAGTGGATCGGTATGCAAGATTTGCATCTGTTCATTTTAACCTGGCAGTGTCAGTGATAACCTGTATGAATAAAAATTAGATCCGAGACTTTGGGTTAACAATTAACAGTTGCTAAGCGTCAACATAGTTTTATGGCAAATCCAATAGATGACATTGCTCGACAAGCTCGCGAGGGTTCGGTTGCATCGATTATTCAAATCCTTAATGACGAACTGGCACAGGTAGGGGTCAGGGCCCGAGCTGTGTTTGCAGACGGGGTGTTGCAACTGCTGTGCGAAGCTGCAACGCCCCAATTGCTCGAAGAGTCTAGTTTGGTCGATCGAGTCCGAGCAATTTTGGAACGCATTTCGCCCCACAATATTCGCCGAGTCAACATCAACAGCCGGCTTGTCCGAGAACACCAACTGCTGTGGCTGGAAGAAATTAGCCGCGATCCCGAAAATCAACTGTTGTGGTCTCAAGAAATTAAACTCCGAAAGCCGAATTTGTTCAAGCGTTTAGCCACAGCCCATCACGAACGACAAGCTGTGGGAGGCAAGCGGGCTTTGCCAAGAATGGCTATACCTCGATCGATGCAGCAACCGCAACAATTTCAGCGCGGTATCGTCGGCGGCATCAGCTTGAGCGTGCTGTTGCTCGCTGCAGCGGCCGCCATCTACAAAGGACTTAATTCCCAAGTGCCAAACACTAAACAAGCCAGCACCCAAGCAGTTGCCAGTGCTCCTCCCTCGGAGGCAAAACCTGCTGTGAAAATTTCTAAGGAGACTGTTAATTCTGCTGGTGACTCTTTTGCACAAGCAGTGCGAGTAGCCGAACAAGCAGCCACCGAGGGCAAAACCGCTCAATCTCGCGAGGATTGGTTAGTCGTAGCTGCTAAGTGGCAGCAAGCTTCCGATTTGATGGCAGCCGTGCCTTCCAAACATCCCCGCTACACCACAGCTCAGAACCGGACGGCACTTTATCGCCAAAATAGCGATAAAGCCCAACAGGAAGCACAAAATAAATAAATTTAACAAGAGAGTTCGCCGCGCTGCTCTAGGTGTTGTGAAAAATGAGTTTTTGAGTCAAAACTCGGAAACTCTCAGCCGGCGTTATGAGTGATAATTTGGGGATTTTGAATTTTTGCGATCGGCGTTACTAGATCGGCGGATTTGTATCACAATAAAAATTTGCTAGTATCACAAACTTAAATAGGAAACATCACACAGTGAGAAGATGGGTGTCACTAAGCGGTCTCTAGAAAAGATTCATACTACTAATAACCGTCAATCGATTTTAGATTTTAGATTTTAGATTTTAGAGGCGACCCCACAGATCAATTCGGGGGCAAGTTTCATCGGATACAGGTTTTTGATTTTTGGACGGATGAATCACGTGGCGGGTATCCTGGATGCGAGGGGGTCAAAATTAGGGGAATGGGATTGATAATCATCCGGTCAAGGATGGCAAAGTTCATCCCGTACAGATCCAAGCGTAGAAAACAGGAAAATAGAACTCGGTCATATCTGGGTATATTTTTACATATCGAGTCACCCGCCGATCGGCTCCACAAACACAGAAAGCAGACTCATAATGGTTAAGCCGACAGTTATGGAGAGGTTCTATATTTGTTGCAGCGGTAGTCGGCTTAAACATCTTAGAATAAAGGCTTGGTTGCCATGATCGATCGCCAGAGAAATCAAGACTTTACTTTGATCGACAGATCGCCGTCAGAGTCTTGCACATTGCATTTACCGCAAATCGCAGAATCAGTCTCAGTCCCAAAATTTCTGGATCGTCTTATGCAGTACCAGGTCGATCCTGCCCTTCTCGGGCGACAAATTTGCCAAATTCTCGCCACCAGCTTTGATCGAGAACTCCTGCTGCTGCAAATAGCCAATACTTTGGGGGCTGCATGGCGGGCAGATTTCTGTTTGGTTACTGCTGTGGTTGACCAGAAAGTAGTACATCCGAACGCTTACTGGCAAAATTGGAGCAATCTCCCTTATGTTGCGGATGTTGCCGATTCGACTCAAACACCGGAACACCCCCAAACTACAGGATTAAAACCGCCTAGCATATCACTCGAACATCCCGCTTGGGCAAACGTCCTAGCAAACGGAGAGATAGTGGTGATATCCGACTATCTTGATATTCCGGCAGCTTCATCGCCCAATTCCCCTGCGACTCCGCTGCCTTTTCGGGCAATTTTGGCAGGGCCTGCGCGATTTGGAGGGACTGTAAATGGCATGATAA
This sequence comes from Microcoleus sp. Z1_B2, assembly GCF_036700325.1. NCBI lineage: Bacteria > Bacillati > Cyanobacteriota > Cyanophyceae > Oscillatoriales > Microcoleaceae > Microcoleus > Microcoleus sp. Z1_B2. Next base: position 19,615 of record NZ_JAUBOQ010000073.1, on the reverse strand, counting down.
TTGTTGGTAAGTCGCAACCTTACGAGTGGTCGGTAGCCGATCTGCAGCGCCTGGAAGCAGCATCAGATGCGATCGGCAGCGCGATTTCTCACATTCAAAAAACTCAAGAAATTGCCAGCTTAAACGAACAGTTACAGCGACAAGCTAAATACAAAAATCTACTCAGGTTAGTTGCTGTCTCGCTCGGCACCAATTCAGAAGTCGATCGAATATTGCAGCAAGTTATTCAAAATACCGTCGATACCATGGAAGTAGATAGAGGCCAAATCCTCCTATTGAAATATACAGATCCTCTATTTACAACTCGCTCCCCCAATCAAACTCCCAAAGCGAAAGTCGAATTAGTTTGCGAATCGGTTGTAAAAAAAGATCCAAATAAACAGGCAATAACACAAAGCGCAGTCGAAAAAAAAAGCTCAACATCCAGAAGAAAAAACAAGGATAAAACTGCTAAGTCCCCATCCAAAATCCCCAACTCAAAACCAAATAACTATCCAGGTTTTTGGCTGTCAGAATCTAATTTGTGCCACCAAGCATTCCACAGTGCGCCCCGACCCCTAGCCCTCGCTGATGCAGGCGAATTAATCGCCAAAGAACAAGAAGTAGCCACAGAAATTTTGAAACTCCAAGGCATTCGCGGCTTGCTGCTGGTTCCCATCACGGGCGGTAGCTGCCACGAAACAGTTTTGGGTTTCTTGGTTTTGCAGCACTCGAAGCCGCGCACTTGGAACCCGGAAGAACTAGAAGTTCTCGAATCAGTCAGCGCTCAAGCGAGCAAGATGATGATCCAAACTCAAACGCTTAAGGAATTGCAAACCGTAGTCTTAGACAGAAACGCTCAGTTGCAGCAAAGTCTCGACGTGCAGGGGAAACTGTACGAACAATCTGCCAATCAGCTAGAGCAAATGCGGAAATTGAAGGTGGTTAAAGACGAGTTTCTCAGCACTCTGAGTCACGAGTTGCGTACCCCTTTAACAATCATGAAGCTGGCGATTCTGATGCTCAAACAAGCTGAACAGCCGTCAGCGAATCGGACTAAGTATCTCGACATTCTAGAACAGCAGTGTTCTAAGGAAACTGCTCTGGTTAACGATTTGCTGGCCCTCAAGCAGTTTGAGCCTCAGCAAGTCCCAATTTCTCTAATCAAAATCGATCTCAACCGTTTATTTCAAGATTTAGTTAGGGATTTTGAAAAACAGTGGGCGGATAAGCAATTGACTCTTAAGGTGGATTTGCCCAAATTGACCCCTTGCTGGGAAACTGACCCGGACATTCTCAATCGGGTACTGCTGGAACTGCTGACGAATGCTGGAAAATACTCTGCTTCTGGAACGGCGGTAGTTTTGGAAGTGTCTGAGGCAGTCGGTTATATTGTCCTGAGCCTTTCTAATTTCGGGCGTGGCATTTCTGCGGCTGATTTGCCCCACATCTTTGAGAAGTTCCGCCGTGGCACTGGCATTACTGACCAAGCTATCGCCGGTACGGGTTTGGGGCTGGCTCTGGTAAAGTGTTTAGTGCAGCACTTGAATGGTACTATTGATGTATCTAGCTGTCCGGCAGAAAGTTTAGAAGCTGACAATTTGTGGCGCACATCTTTTACTCTGACTCTGCCGCTATTTGCAGCGGAACTCTGTAATGTAGAAGAATAGTTCGGTTGAGAAGCTGCTCTTAATTGGCCGCGAACAGGCGAAACGACAAGACTTGCCAGAAGAGGGAGATTTGGAAATGTTGTAAACACTACCAAGTCCTCTGTTTTGAATTGTTTGTTTGGTTGCTGTCTAAATTGCCGGTTCTCGATTGCTGATTTTACCCAGGACTGATATTATGTCTGGTTATTGGGCAGTAATTAGCGCGTGTTTTTAGTGAGTACGACTGTCCTCTATTTATTAATTAATCAGGACTGGCATTACTTACTATGAACTTAATTATAATTGTATAGCCGGAGATGATACAGCACTTTCCAGGTAAGTGAAGTACAGAGAAACCGGGTTTCTTGAATAAAACCGGTTTCTGGCGAGAAATCCAGAAGAAACCCGGTTTCTGGGGTGTACTTTATAAACCTGGAATCCGCTGTATTACGCAGTATAGACCAAAGAAACTGAGTTTTTTAACTGTTTCAAAGGCCTGCAACCCGTCTTTTCGTACAAGCCGGTTTCTGCGTCCTGGATTGTCCCTAAAAATTGTCACGGTGCATGGAATTCGATCGCCAATATTATGCTCACAAAAGCTGCACCTAAAACCCTGCGTTGGCAACGTTCTAAATATTCGCCACTGGCACGGCAAATAGACATTTTTGCAGCGGCGGGAAAGTTTATGTTTTTTTTGTGGTGGGACGCACTGCTGCAAAATAATTCGCCTCAAACTAGAAGAATTCGCGCTCATTGGTTGGTCAATACTTTGCTGAATTTAGGCCCGACTTTTATTAAAATCGGGCAGTCTCTCTCGACTCGCGCAGATTTGCTGCCGCTTGAGTATGTCAAGGAACTCGAACAGTTGCAAGATCGGGTTCCTCAGTTTAGTTCCGAAGAGGCGATCGCTCTTGTAGAATCAGAGTTAGGCAAGGATATTTATGCTTTGTACCGCGATTTTGACCCGTCGCCACTGGCTGCTGCGAGTCTGGGACAGGTACACAAAGCAAGGCTGCACACCGGGGAAGATGTGATTGTAAAGGTGCAGCGTCCCGGTTTGGAAAGTTTATTTGATTTGGATGTCAAGGCGGTGCGCCAAGTGATGCGTTTTTGCGATCGCTATTTGCCTGGGACGCGCAAGTACGACCTAGAATCTATTTATCACGAGTTTTTTAAGATTTTATATCAAGAAATTGACTACCTGCAAGAAGGTAAAAATTCCGATCGCTTTAGCCAAAATTTTCGAGAATATCCTCAGATTATTGTCCCCAAAGTCTACTGGCAATACACTACTAAAAAAGTGCTAACTCTAGAATACGCACCAGGGATTAAGGTGGACGACCGCATTAGTTTAGAGGCGATTGGAGTCGATATTGTGAAGCTCAATCAACTTGGAATTTGCTGTTATTTGAAACAGTTGTTAATTGACGGTTTTTTTCAAGCTGACCCCCATCCGGGAAATTTGGCGGTGACAGAAGATGGTAGCTTGATTTTTTACGATTTTGGGATGATGGCGGAGGTGAAGTCTCTGGCTAAAGACCAAATGGTCAAAACGTTTTTTGCTGTGATGAGAAAGGATACTGACGAGGTACTCAATACTTTAATTACGATCGGCTTAGTTGAGCGGATGCCGGATATGATGCCGGTACGCAGGTTGATTGCTTTTCTGTTGGATAAGTTTATTGATAAGCCGATCGACTTTCAAGCTTTTAATGAAATTAAGAACGAACTTTACATCATGTTTGAGCAGCAACCGTTTCGCTTGCCTGCAGAAATGATGTTTATTGTCAAGTCCGTGACGACTCTCGACGGCATTGCTAGAACTCTCGACCCTGACTACAATTTCCTAGCATCCGCTCAGCCTTTTGTCAAGAGTATTGCGGTGAGCAAGGGGCGGGGAAATGCGATCGGAGAATTGGCAAGGCAAGCGCGAAGTTTTATTACATATAAGTTACGACAGCCGAGCAAATCGCAAGTTTATCTCAACCGTTTGGAGCAGCGAATTGAAGAGGGCGAACTGCAAATTAGAGTGCGAAATCTAGAGAGCGAAAGAGCCTTGAAACGCATTAATTTAGCCCTGAAAACTCTAATTTTCGCTTGTTTGACTGGTTTTGTCTTTTTGTCGGGTGCAGTGCTGCTAGTGGGCGGATATCAAACGGGGGCGATCTCCGCTTTTGCGGTTTCGGGATTCGGTGGTTTGTTTGTGTTGCGCTCGTTGTTAGACTTGTTGGTTAAGGAAAAGCTCGATCGAATAGTCGAGCGATAAATATACTGGGTAATTGGGAATTGCGATCGTAAGCTGCTACGCATTTAAATTGAATCCCGATCCGAGCTCTCCAGCCCGTTCTACAATAGCAGACGATCGGCTGAGGTTGGTACTGCCAACTAAGGATCGCGAATTAAATAATTTACACTCTTGAAAGTGGGATGGGCGTCCCGCCCGTCCAGAAAGGGCGGGCGGGACGCCCATCCCACAAGAACCATCACGCATTCTAAGTTATTTAATTCTCATTCTTAAACTTGTTAAAATAATTTGCGACTTTAGGTAGGGGCAGATTCTCAAAACACGAAGTTATACTCCTAACATATATTAAACGCGATCGCCCGCCCCTACAAAAAATGTACGCCCAAACATTGCTAAAACCAGACGGCCGCCCACTCACACTGTACAGCCGCTACCCAATCCCAAAAGGTATCGCGGCCGTAAGTCCCAGCAATGAACCCGTAGAGGCAAACCCGCACTTTCGGTGGCATCCTTTGCGGGGGGAATGGGTAGCATACGCCAGCCACCGTCAGGGAAGAACTTTCATGCCGCCGCCGGAATACAACCCGCTGGCTGCTACAATTAACCCTAAGTTTCCGACAGAATTGCCGCCGGGAGATTACGATGTAGCAGTGTTTGACAACCGCTTTCCCTCGCTGACTTTGCAAGCAAAAAACGCACCTGCAAATATTGTCGAAACTTTGCCAGCCAAAGGCATTTGCGAAGTCGTGGTTTTCACTCAAGATCCGCTGGCTTCCCTCGGTTCTTTGGAGTTATCTCATTTGGAATTATTGTTAGAAGTATGGGCAGATCGCACTTCAGTTATTGGCAGCAATTCCGAAATTCAATACGTCTTGCCCTTTGAAAATCGCGGCGTCGAAGTCGGAGTAACTTTGCACCATCCCCACGGTCAAATTTACGCTTATCCGTTCGTGCCACCGGTGCCGGCACGGATGTTAGAATGTCAATCGGTTTACTATCAAAAAAACAGTAGCGGTTTGCTGCAAGATTTGATTCAAAAAGAGATTTCCGACAACCAGCGAATTATTTATTTAGACGAAGAGGCGATCGCCTTTGTCCCCGCTTGTGCCCGCTACCCTTACGAAGTGTGGATTGCGCCCATAACTCCCGCTGCTACATTTGTCGATTTGACCCAAAAACAGCGTCAATCACTGGCTAAAGCCTTAAAAACAGTCACCCTCAAATACGACGGTTTGTGGCATCGCCCCTTCCCTTATTTGATGGCTTGGTTTCAAGGGCCCACAGACGGGGAACCCCATCCAGAAGCGCATTTGCACGCCCAATTTTATCCGCCCTATCGATCGAGCGATCGGCTAAAATATTTAGCAGGAACCGAACTAGCCGCCGGAATGTTTGCAAACGACGCTTTACCCGAAGAAAAAGCTAAAGAATTGCAAGCAGTATCTATCGATTTTAGATTTTAGATTTTAGATTTTAGATTTTAGAGATTGTAGATTTTAGATTTAGCAAATGTTAACTAAAATCAGTGATTTTCTTCCTTCTTCCTTCTTCCTTCTTTCTTATTTCATATATGATAAACTCATTCAACAAAGAAGTCGATTTAAAACTCGAATTCATCCGCAAAGCCTTAACCGAAACAAAAGCGATCGCCCTTCGCTTGCGCGGTACAGACTGGTTTGCCTGGGCCACAGCCGGCGGTTCTCATACAGTATTGCTAACCGCAGAAACCGGAGTGGCAGAACTTTTAATTACCGCCGAAACAGCTTGGGTTCTCACCGATGAAATCGAAGCTCAACGCTTGCAGGACGAGGAATTGCCAGCCAACTTTCAAATGCACATCTATCCTTGGGCAGATGTTGCACAGCGCGAAGCTTTTGTCAAACAAATTACTGGTGGCGGTAACGTGATGAGCGATCGGCCAACTTCCCAAGAAATGCCAATAATCGCATCTTTACAGTCTCGCAAACAGACAATGATGTCAAGCGAATTAGAGCGATACCGGCGAGTCGGGCGTTTAGCCAGCGAAGCGATGACAGAGGTACTTTCCGCCGCCAAACCCACATGGACAGAATATCAGCTAGCGGGAGCCGGTGCAGAGGCATTGTGGGCGAGAGGTTTGCATCCAGCACTTACCTTAGTTGCTGGAGAAAGGCGTTTGCCGCTGTACCGCCACGCCACAGCAACCGCCGAACAAATTGGACGACAAGCAATGTTAGTATTTTGCGCCAGGGGAGGGGGTTTGTATGCAAATTTAACAAGATTTGTCTGTTTCGATTTTCTTGGGGAAAAGCATTCAGAGTTGCACCGACAAGTCAGAGAAATTGAAGCAGCGGCGCTAAATTTTTGCCGGCCGGGAGTAACGCTGAATGCGGTTTATGATACGCTTAAAACGGCTTACGAAGAGCACGGATATCCTCAAGCAATTGCGGAACACCATCAAGGTGGAACTACCGGATATTTGGCGCGGGAAATTGTTGCGAATCCGGCTACTTCAGATATTTTGGCAGAAAATATGGCTGTGGCTTGGAATCCGAGTTTGTCGGGAGCAAAAATTGAGGATACGTTTGTAATTCACAGCGATGGAACGTTGGAAAATTTGACTTTTGATCCGAATTGGCCGAGTGTTGAAGTAGCGGGAAGGTTGCGCCCTGTGCCGCTGGAAATATGGGACGATCGACCTTAGTCAATCTCAAGCAGTACCGAGCGATGACAAACGCGCTGCAAACTTTTAGATGGAATTTATCTGGCGGCTTCTGTCATTTGGCTTAATTTAGTTAATCGGTAGGGTGTGTCGTTCCTTCATATTTGATAAATATGGCAGATTGACGGGTGGCGACGCACCAAACAGCAGGCGATCGCTCTTCTTGTGTTTACCACATATACATGGAATATGCTGTATGATTTTTCCCACCTAATTACTGAAGCAAAAACGCAGCTACATAAGGGTTTCCCGAACTTGTAGTCATGTAAAAGATTTTTCAAAACCGGGAAAGTCTCACTCCGTATTGGTTTGAATCGGAACGATAGCAGCAGGCGAGGGAACTTCCCCTCTCTCTACCCCACAGCCCTGTCTTTTAGTCGGCAGTTTCTAATTCCTCTAATTCTTGCGTAGACTGCCATCCAGCTTGCCAGAGCGATCGGTCTTTGAGCTGTGCGGCGTTCAGCCAAAAACGCACATTTGGATCGCAAGCCGCCACCATTTCTGCAAATACCCATTTACCTTCGTTTTTTCGGTTGACCACTTGAAAGTGTCGCCACCCCCAAGTTTTTTGGTGTGAAGTCCATCGGGAACCAACTAAATAAGGAAATTTTTGTTTTTTGCTCACAGTATTTTTGTGGAAAAATATATTAGAAAGCAAGTGAATTGTAATATAGCCATCCTAAATCCTTTGTGTCATTCTTGTAGGGGCAAAACCCCCGTGGTTGCCCCATGAGGCCAGGGTAGGCAAAGAAAGGTACTATCCCCTACATCTTGGTACGACTCCTGCAAGGATTGCTATAACTCGTTCTGTTTGATGATATTAATTCCCTATCAAAAGTCGTCCAATCCTCTCCCCCTCTCCCCTTCTCTCCCTCCCATCTCGAACATACCAAATAATATAGAGCCACTGCTGCTTACACGAGAGTTCACATAAACTCTATCTACAAGTAGATGCGTTTATTGTAACTTGCAACAGTTTCGCATCTGGTTCAAAAGTAAGGGCAGTTCAATGACTGCCCCTGTAATTAGTTATACCTATTGAATAGGATAATTTTTCAGGCGATCCACAAATAGCCTATTTATCCAATACCAGCTACATCGTGAATCTCAAATCTAAAAGCAAATAACCCAGGTTATAGTTGTGCAGAATAATCCTTTCTGTGAAACTTACTCAAATCTACTTTTAGAGCAGGTTTGACGTTCACTTCCTGCTTCTACCAAGGCGGTCGGCCGCTTCTTGTCCACAGGCGTGTTTTCGAGCCCAACTTTCCCTACAAACATTTTTTCAATCTTCATCGTGTTTCATTGATCCTGTACAGCTCAATAAAAACGCACTTTTAGGTAAGATTGACTAATTTCTTTGATTCTGTCGCTACCTCTTGATTACTTCCCTGTTAAGGCTTTTGGCCTGATAAGTCCAGAGGAAGTTGGGGAAGTCGGAGGCGAACCGCATTTGTTTGCAGCCAGAGAGTAATAGCGTGCTTCCGTTGCGGAGTCACGTACTCTCCTGGTCGGATCACGCCAGCACAGACGCCGATGTTTTTAATAAGGGTTTCTCGCTCCGATGAACTTGCACCCTGTAGCAACCTGACTTGGGCTTTGATAAAATCCACGTTCATAGCTGAAAGTAAAAGTAAGTAAAGAACTCAGTTAAATAGCGATGCTTTGATTCCGATTGTAACTCTAAAACCACTTGGTATGAATCAAATTGATTCAACATCCCCAGGATGGGGATCGGCGCGTCTAGAGCTAGCCAACTTTATTTACTTTATCTGTTTTTGCTAGCAAAAGTGTCACTATGCTAGCAGTTTTGGCAGAATTCTTTATAGTTAAGAACTGTTACAAATTTGGCTCGATTTCCACAATACGGCAGAGTTTAGTGCTAACGCTACTTTCCTGACCTCAAAAAGTTCAGCCTTGTCTCCAACTCCTTGCCTTCCTAGGTTTTAGACTCCCCGATTGGGAAGCGATCGCTCCGGGAACATTCCTATTCGATCGCCCCTCTTAACACCCGGACACCGCCACATCACCCTATTGATTTAGCTCGTCCTGTAGACTTGGCTGTGGACTATAACTTTAGGCATACGTGTTGTTACCGGGGCTACAATAAGCGAGCAAGTTTTTATTCTTGTTTCTCAAGGAAATATTTTTTAGATTTTCTTGCCAAGCCCTTATTTGTGTTAATTAAGGCAGCTTTGTCATCTCCGGGCCAACGAAGACTCGCAGCTTGCGAATCCAGATATTTTGTGCTGTGTGGCGGTGAATATGTTTCCTGAATTCATTGGGGGCGATCGCACGTCCGCGAGAATTGTCAGTAACGGCTCATTTTGTATAATTCATAACAGATAGGTCACTGTTCATAATTTAAAAACAGTACAAGTTTAAACAGTCTTCCATCCGTCGATCGCTCCTAAGAGTCTACCAAAATCGATAAAAAAAATTAACTGTGCATAGCCGATTTTTATGACGATTTTGCCCGATTAATTTGCATTAGGTAGCAATTATATGTAGCAAACCTTCTTACTAAATTAAGTTAAAAAAATATAACTTAATCTGATAATCACAAGTAATTAAATATACTAATTTTTTTCTAAATTTCAAATAAAAGCTATTTATTCATGATTTATTTATCATTTTTTAACTATCTTTATAGCCATCTTTTTTGTTAGAAAAATATTTTTTGACGGTAGAGGAGTCGGCTCAGGAAACTCTAAACGTGAATTTAAAATATTAATTAATCGGCGTTGCAAAATTTGAAGATTATTGTGGGGAGTAGGGTTGGGCGTCCCGCCTGCTGTGAAAATACACGCCTTCGGTCTCATGGCCCCATCACAAAAAACATTAAAATCATCCCCCTATTATGCAACCCTCATTAACCAGCTCATACGATATCTTTCACTATACAAAAACGCACCGACCAGCCAACAGATAAAAACCCCTCCCGCAGAAGCTGGGAGGGGAAATGGCGAATAAAATTATTGGTTTTAAATTATCGATATGTAGGTCTCTTTTTTCAGTATCAAGAGGTATCGATCTAGCCAACGACTAATGTTGGTCAGTCGCTAAAATAATTTCCCGGTGGGAAACCGAGAAATTATCAACTAAATCAACTTTTTTTCTGCTGGCGTTGGAGCTTTGTTTTCCAATTGGCGATATCCTTCTGAGCCGGCTGATAACTCTTAGTACCCGACGGCACCAGCGAAGCAGCTTCAACTGCCTCTTTCAGCTTTCCTTGAGAGCCACGCAACTGAGCAATTTTGAGAATACTTTCGCTCCACTCTCCAATTAACTGTTGAGCTTCTTCATACTTCGGCTGACCTGGCTCAATTTTATTAGCTTGCTGGATGCCTTTACTGTAAGAAGAGGCAACCCCCCGCTTAATTTGACCCTTAGCAGCCGATAGCAAAGCAGCATTTACATCCTGGTCTTTGGATAGCTCCTCCCACTGAGCGATCGCCTGTTTCGACTGATTGTAAACAGGCTTATTGACATCCGGCATTAATTTAGCCGCCCCGATCGCCCCCTGGAAATCGCCCCGAGCAGCCCGCCCGTTAGCTATATCCAAAATCGTTAAACTCCAGCGCTCAATATCCTGCTGAGCCTGCGGGTAGAGCGGATCGCTAGCCGGAATCGTTCGAGCCTTAACCACCGCTTTATTAAAACTAGAAGCCGAACCATCCTTAAGGAAAGTTTTCGCCTCAGCCCACACCTGCTGGCTCGACGGTGGCTGCTTGGTTCCAGCCCCTGCTTGCACCGCCCGCGGTTGGTTCTGAGACCCCCCAGTACCAGTAGATTGTTGAGATCCAGAGTTTTGGGCATTTTCAGCAGGCGATCGAGGATCTCCTTCCTGCTGACCAATAAAAATTGATCTGTTCGTCACAAAAACACCCAACAGCAACACCAAAGCCGTAGCGGAACTCCACAAAACTAGCTGCTGCAAAAATGACTTATCCGACCCCCCTTTATCTTCATCCTCCGGCTTTTGCAAGTTCGGTCGATCGCCTCCCCCATCAGCAGGAACCACGGCCTTCGGCTGCGACACAGGCGGCATCTCAACCGACGAATCCTGAGCGTTGCGAACTGCAGGAGGCAGATCCATTCGATCCCTAGCCGTCGCCATTTGCGGGCGATCTAACCCATCAGCCGTACCAACCGTCATATTGCCGTTGCGTCCGGCCAACGCAGCCGTTGGTACCCCTACATCGGGCAAAATCACCAAATTAGCCTTTCCTGGAGGATTCACCACCATCAAAGGTTCTTGTTTCGGACGCAAATGGTGGTCACACAGCTCCGGCAGTCGATCGCTCAAAAAACGGTCTAAACCCTTAATAGTCATGCACTGTCCCGAGCGTAGCCCCTCCAAAAGCGCCGTCGTAAAAAACCCCTGACGCAAAGCCGAAGTTTCCCGCGAAACTTGATTCGGGCGGCAAGAAAGCACCGTTGGGATTTCCAGTTCCCGCGCCAGCTCGACCGTTTGAGAGCCGATCGTTTCCCCCGCTTTCAAAATCTGGCTGCGGTTCATATCAACCAGCACCAATACAGTTTCCGTAGGAGCGTTTTTCAGAGTATTCAACAGCAACTCTACCGGAATCCCCGTACCCTTAATGTCAGCCGGATTGCCGTCAATCGGCATCAAATAATCCTTACCTTCATAGCTGACACCGTAGCCGCTAAAAAAACACCAGAGTAAATCTCCCTTTTGCACATGTTCCCCGCAGAGGCTTTGGGTCAATCTCAGAATATTTTCCCGATTTGGATATGTAGATTGACCCCACAGCGACGGCGAGCTATCGGTCATCAGCAGACATCCCTCCGGCGCAAAACCCGCATCCTCAGTCAAAAAACCGTACAATGCCTCTGCATCCTCTTGGGCATAACTCAAAGGCTGGAGTAACTGATATTGATTGATGCCTATTGCAATACAAGCGTGATTTTTCATCCCCATATGCCCTATATATATAGTGGACTGCTTGCACAAAACGATAACACATAGCCGCTGAAGGTTATACCCACTTTCGCCAGCACTCAGAGAGCAGTTGTCCGAAGGCAGAACTCCCAACAAGCGCCCAAATTTAGCATCCTAGAAATTTTAATTTTTATATTGCAGTAAAAAATTCTCCCCTGTGTCTACCTTTAGAAAAATAAAGTTAAATTGGATACACAGGCCAGTCTATTTGACTCTAATTTTCACCAAACTACATCAAAAAGGAATAACCCGCCAATGGTCTCTACCGCGAAAAAAGAAATCTCCCCCCACAGCGAATCGTTACTAAAGCAACATCATCCTAAAACTCATAGCCACTATAGATTTCAGGATTTTTTTGCCTTCGATCGCCAGATGGGCACAATTGACGACTGGAACGAGTCGCGCAACATTTTTACAAGCGAAGACTTCATTATTGGTTTGGTGGAGGGACTCGAAGAAGAAGTCGGCCCTGCGTCCTCTGTCATCATGTATACTATTGGTTGCCAATGGGGACTCCAAGATTCCGAATTTTTTCAAAAATGGTTTAGTGCCGAATACAGCCAGAACATTCGCCAGTCAAATCTCATGTTTCTGCTAGAAACTTGGTGGTGGCCTTTCACAGCTCAAGGTTGGGGTCGCTGGGAAGTGGACATGAGCGATCGCAAACACGGCTGTATCTTCATCAACCTTTTTGACTCAGCAGTTGCTCGAACTTTGGGCGACGTAGGCAAACCGGTTTGTCACCTATACGCCGGTTTGTTCGCCGGTTTCTTTGGCTCTTTAGTCAAAAAGCCTCTGAGCTGCATAGAACTCCAATGTTACTCAATGGGAGAAACCTATTGCAAGTTTCTGCTTGGCAACCCAGATAAAATTGATGCAGCAGCATTCTGGCTCAACGAAGGTGCCAACGCCCGCGATATTCAAAATCGACTGCAACACGGTGAAATATTGCGGTAAACAACCTGGAAAGGCACATTCCCTGCCCTGCCTTTCCTCCCACCAATTTCGCGATCGAAAGTGCAATGGTGGATTTCTCCAGGCAGGAAGAAAGATGAAAAGTCAAACTTCATGGTTGGGCCAATCCGTCCAAGAATTCTTTGGTCACTATAATTGGCTGGGAAAATCTTTAGAAACCCCAACTGGCTCGAACCCCGGTCAACTTCTGAGTTTAACCCAGCCAGTAGCAGACTTTTTTCAAGCTATTTCTTGGGAAGGAATTCCGGAAGTAGGTGCCCTACCCCTACCGCCACCCTTGCCAGTAATTTCTATTACTGAACAAGCAGAAGTCACCATTGATGACCTATTCGATATGTTTTAATCTGTCTAGGGAATAGAACATGAAAAATAGAGCAATCCCTCATCCATCTTCCCTCACCCCTCTTTTCTCATCCTTCAAAATCCCTCCGTTAAATCCGTTAAATCCCGTACACTGCTCGTTGCCGAACTTCCTTCCTTTTATCAATTACCGATTACCACTTAATTAAAATCATGCACCCTGAGATTGAGGCGCTGCTGGATCAGGCAGAAAACCGCTTTTTAAAAGGCGAAGAACTCCTAGCTTTTAAGCGTCAAGCTGTAACCCTTGTTCAGCGCTTAAAAATTTACGAATTTTTGCGAGAGAAGGAAGCAAGCATCTTCCAACCAGTAGCCAACCAACTACAAGAAACATTCCCCGACGAAAAACAAGAAACCTTAGAACGATCGCTCAAACACTGGGTGTTAGTCTTGCGGTACTGCGCTATGGCTATGCTGCTGAACGATCAAAATTTTCTCGAACAGCGCCTTGTAGACTGGCTTTCCGGCATAGTCGAAGCCCACCAAACTCAAAAAATCGAAGCAACTGTTTGCAATCTGCTGCAAACTCGTTTAAAAGAATTGCTTTCCGAGCAAGCCCGGGCTATATTGCAACCATTTTTCGACCAAGCACAGTCAATTATTATTGATCAAGGTAATAAATAATCAGCTTTCTTCCCAATTTCCAATTCCCGATTCCCAATTCCCAATTCCCGATGATTAATATTGCCGACTTACTCAAACAGCCCCGACTCCCTGGAAACTACTTTGCCAGCGATGCCTACGTCCGAGGCGACCTCGAACTCGGCCTCCTCGAAAACCGACGGGGCGATCGGCTCTTAGCACTTCCAGAAACACTGATTCAAGCCATTTATATCGGCTTAGAACAAGAAACAGGTCAAGCCTCCCGCCTCGTGCTTTTCAACTGCGGTCGCTGGTGGGGTAAAAACTTCTACGTGCGTTTTTGCGAAGAAGTCAGCGAATACTACGGTCAGCCAGTTTCTGAAATGGAAATGGTAGAATTTCTTCAGTCCTTACAGCAGTGTTGGAAAACTCATGGATGGGGAACATTTGATCTAGACCCCAGCTATTCCGAACATGGATTCTTAATAGTAAAAATTGCTAACTCTCTTTTTGCTAAAACAGCCCCCAAGTCTAAGCGACCAGCCTGTTTTTTAGAAGCAGGTATTTTAAGTTCGTTCTTTAGTCAGCTTACGGGTCGAGAACTTCACTGCCTGCAAACATCCTGCGAATCATTGGGTTCGGACTGCAACCGCTTTATTTTAGGGCTGCGCGATCGCCTCCAACCAGCAGATTCTATGGTCGAAGAAGGAAAAGACCATGAAGCTATTATCACTCAACTTTTCCAAAAAAACTGACTTATTTGACAGCTATTACTTTGTTTCTAATAGCTGTCAAAATTAAGTTTTGGTAGTCAGATTATCCACCGTATCATCAAAACTGTGAGTTAAATTATAAAAAATATCCTAAGTCAAGAAACTAGGTTTTAGCAATTTAAATAAAACCTGATTATAACTAGCAGCAAGAAAATTCATAACTTACTCTAGAAATTCCTAAAATTTAAAAGCAATCAAAACCTCAAATATTTTGCTAGAACTTAATGGACGCCAATGAACTTCTAACTCGATATGCAGCCGGCGAAAGAGATTTTAGACTGGCAAATCTGCGCGGCATTGTGTTGAGTCCGATCGATTTATACCGTTCCAGCGATGCCCCAACTCTAATTTTGGCAAACCTCAACCAACACCAGCAACGACCCTACTTAATCGGTGCTAACCTCAGCGGGGCAGACCTCACCAAAGCCCATCTGAGCCGAGCCAATCTCAGCAAAGCTGACCTCAGCGGAGCCAATCTCACCGGCGCCAACCTCATGGCTGCCAGTCTGAGTGGAGCCAATCTCATCGGAGCCAATCTCACCGGCGCCAACCTAGCCGGATCTCATCTGAATTGGGCAAACCTGACCGGAGCAATTCTTCCCAATGCTAATCTCATAGGTGCAGATATGAGCGCCGCTAACCTCACCAAAGCCGTTCTGACTCAGGCAAATCTCAGTAAAGCCTATCTGATTAAATCCAATCTCAACGGAGCCAACTTCAAAGATGCTTACTTAAGTCTAGCGAGTCTCAAAGAGGCAGACTTGACCGAAGCACAGCTCACCGGAGCCGAATTATCCAAAGCCAACCTAGCCGGAGCCAACTTAACCCGTGCTAACCTCAGCAAAGCCAACCTGTTGAAAGCTAATCTCAGGCGGGCTAACCTCACTCAAGCCTATTTAAACGGCGCGTGCTTGATCGGATCAGACCTTAGCGAAGCTTGCTTGGATAGAGCCAATATGTGCAAAGCAGACCTCAGCAAAACCTATCTGAGAAACATTACTTTGAATGGTAGCCACTTAAGCGGTATTAACCTCAGCGGAGCCGACCTCAGCGGTGTAGACTTGAGCCGCAAACTTTTAACTGGAATTAATATGGCAGAGGCATTGTTGAATGAAGCCAACTTAAGCGGTGCTTATCTGATGGAAGCTAACTTGAGCGGAGCCAACCTCAGCAAAGCCAACCTGAGTCTAGCCTACCTGATCAATGCCGACCTGTCTAATTCTTGCCTGCATGAAATTAACTTGACCAAAGCTAACCTGAGTAAAGCCAACTTGCAGAAAGCTGACTTGACAGGAGCCAACCTCCGGGGAGCGATTCTCACTGAGGCGGATTTGACGGGAGCGAAGTTGATTGGAGCCACTCTTCCTAACGGCACAGTTTATCGGCGTTAACTGGTCAACCCCCTTGATTATTTGCCGAGTAATGTGCGGTTAATGTCCAGAATCGGAAAAAATAGGTTCCTTTCTTCCACCGTGAGATATTGCTTGAGGACCTTTTTCATCACATCGTAGGTCACGGTCGCAGTATTTCTAACTTGAACAGCGCCTAAAATAGTTTGCAACCAAAGTAGTAGCCGATCGCGCAACCGTTCAGTATCATTAATCAACAGTGCTGCCGCCGAATGCCTCAACACCCGCACAATATCTCCACGGCACTTTTCAGTCATATCGTTAGCCCCCCGCCTAAATAAACTAGGGTCTAGAGACAGCATTTGTGCTTCCACTTGCCGCATAATTTCTGTTTCAGAGGCTTGAATTTTTTTATAAGCACTCATCCGGTGATTCAAAGACTGAAAGTAGTCTTTCAAAAATTGGAGTTCTTCGGCACTGGCGTAGCGTCCGTCTGTTTCCGTGCTCAAACGCGCAAGTTGGCTCAACATAGATTCTTCTCTACTACTAAAATACAAACATATCAGTTTTAAGCTTCTTTAGTGCGAACTAAATACTGTCCTACTTGAAAGCGGGTTTCATTAAGCTGTGTAACGATAGAACGAGTAATTAACTTTCCTGATTCTACAACTACTTGACCCGTAATTGGGTGTAATAAATCTTGCTGGGCTCGGCGGCCGATCAGAGCTTCGACATTTTCAATAGCATTAATATACATCCCCGCAGGCAACTCTACAACCACACCCTCGCCCATAATTTGAGCCTGACAAGCAAGTCGCGAATTGGCTTTAGCCGTAGTAATGACTTCCAACGTCCTTTTCTCGCGGCGGTTCATGTCCGACAAGCCTTCCATGCCTTCTTTAATGTAAACATGGCAGGTAGCGCACATTCCCCGCCCCCCGCATTCCTTGAGAACGTCTAAGTCTTTGGAAAGTAAGGCAGACAGGATATTCGATCGGGTTTCGACTGCTATTTCCTCCGCAATTGGATCTAGTTTAATAATTTTAACCATATTGATGTTTGCTCCTGTCAAGTTCAGTATTTAGCAAGTTACGATCAACTTATTCAAAGCGCAAATAAATTTAGCTAACACTCAAAAAGGTTAAGATGCCTTGACCACAGCATCGGCTTGTGGCTCTCTAACCCCTATGGCATAACCGCACTTCTGTTTTGCTCCTATCGCTGTTTCCTCGCCCCGATTCCCCAGCTTAGCCTTGAAAAGCTAAAACCTTAGAAACTTTCTGGAGGGCATTGAAAAAACTGTAATAGTCGCGATCGACTAAAATAGCAGCCACAGGTAGTTCCCGATCGGGTACAGGCATCCGGCAAGATTGATAGTGATTCCGAAGCTCAAGGATTTTAGTAGGTGCGACTGTGCGATCGCTCTCAAGGAGGCTGAGAATGAACCTGAGATAACATAGGCTGTACCTGGCGAGCGATTCAAAAATTTGAATTTTTGTCAGAATTATTTACATATTTTAATACTAGCTCAAGCTTTTTCTATAATTAGACCGATGCAACATTCTAAGTACCGCATTTTAGGGCTAGTCGGACAAGGACAATTTGGTCGAGTCTTTTGTGCCAGCGTTCGAGAAGCTCCCGCCCAGGACTCCCGCCTCACCAGCCAACTGGTTGCTCTCAAAGAACTTAGTCATCAAAAAGCCCCAACTAGCGAATTCTTGCGAGAGCTGTGGTTTCTGATCACCTTGCAGCACCCGAACATCGTTACCTGCCGTGCTCTAGAACACACAGCTACAGGCAGGTACTTGGTTATGGACTACTGCGAGGGAGGAACCCTCCGCAACCTGCTCAAACAAGAGCGCCCCTTGCGTCTGCTCGAAGGTTTGCAGCTAGTCATGGAAGTTTTAGCCGGCTTAGACTACGCCCACCGCCGAGGCGTAGTTCACTGCGACATCAAACCCGAAAATATCCTCCTAACTTTAGGGGCCAAAGGTTGGTCGCCCCGGCTGTCTGACTTTGGCATCGCGCGTCGGCTGCCAGAAATTGGTACCACTCGCCTCCACCAAGAACTTTCTCCCGACGCTACCGTCGGTTCCCCCGCTTACATGGCCCCTGAGCGGTTTTACGGTCTTTTTTCTCCGATGTCAGATATATATGCAGTAGGAATTCTGCTGTTTGAATTGCTAATGGGCTACCGCCCTTTCGGGGGAACCCCCGGAGACTTGAGGTGGGCCCACCTCAATCAACGCTTGCAATTTCCAGACGCCATCCCCGAACCTTTGCAAGCAATAGTCAAAAAATCTTTAGAAAAGCTGCCAGCCCGCCGTTTTGCCAGTGCTTCCCAAATGGCTCAAGCTCTGCGGCTGATCATGTACGACCCCGCTGTCAGGCAATTGGGCGACTGCATTATTCCCTGGGAAAATCCCACAAGTGGTGATAAAAGTCTGAAGTCGGAAACTGACTCTTTGCTGGAAGTTGAAGAGGAAAAAGTATCACAGTCGGCTATTAATTTACTTCGGACTGTGCGCTATTCGCTTTCGCAGCCCAAGCCACTGATACTTCCTGCACCGTTGACCGCTTTAATTGCCACTGAAACCTATCTCTATGCTGCTGTAGGTACAGAGGTCAAGGTTTGGTCTCAGCCGGGAAAACAGCTAGTTACAGGAGAAATGTCTACTTCGATTTCATTAATGGCGGAAATCGTGCGCGGCATTTTACCTGTTTCCAACGGCTGCTGCGTTCTCACTCCCCAAAAACTTTACTGGCTCAATGAGCGATCTTGGGAGCCTCAGTGTTTACTGGATATGGGTTTGAGGCAAGGGCCAGATTCTTTAAAAGCTGCTGTAGACTCTCGCGGCAACTGGTTGACAGTAGCGGTTCCCGGCGAACTGCGTTTTTATTCTTTAGCTGGAAACAGCACGGCGGGCGATCAGAAAAAAGCCCTGAAGCTGATCGCTACTGTGCCGTTACCAGAACACTATTTACCAGAATTAATGTTTCTGGATCGGCGACACGTCTTAGCAGTTTGGCCGGATAACGAACCAAAAAATCCCCAAACTATTTTTAGAGTTTACACTCGCCGCGGCACCCCTGTGGGTTCTGTGCGGTTGTCGGCCAGCGTCGGACAGATGCTGTTGACACCTGAGCCTTATACTTTGCTGGGAATTCCTCAAGGTGGTAAAGCGGCGGTGCTGTTGATGAAATTGTGGCCGCTCAAGGTAGCGCGAATTCCTCTTGAAACTTTGCCCGTGTCTGCTTGTGTGGCTAATTGGGGATGGGTATTGGCAGATGTTGGGGGCCAGATAGAAGTGTTAAACAGTCAAGGGATTCAAGTAGGGAATTTTAGCAGCCCTGCCTCACCGCGGGCGATAGCTCCTTGGGGGAATAGAGGTTTGGTGATTGCTGTCAATACTGAGGAAGAGAGTCACTTGCACTTTTTAGATGTAGATGTTGAGGAGACCAACTCGCGCTCGCTCATCAAAGGCTGATAACTGGCGTAACTAAAGGAGTTTGGGGGTGTAATTCAGGAGAGTGTATTTGCGGGCGATCGATTCCTGGGAGTTCGATCAGGGTTAGAGTACCGTGTCGTGTCAACTTCTGGATTTTGAGTCAGAGGAATTGTTAAGGGCGATCGGCTCAATCTGAGATCCAAACCTCCCTCAGTAAAGTCCCAGAAATGCACACACCACTTACATATATATGACTCATGCACCAGCCTGCTTCTGTCATCCTCACCCAGTGCTCCAGCCTCACCCCTTACACTCTAACTTTGCCTAACCTCTACTCCAAGTAAGCCCCATCATGTTGAACCACTGAGTCCTTATACCCATGCGGGGGAAATAGTCCGCCCCAAAGCCGTATTTGGGCCGAAAAAAAGACCCCATAGTTAAAAGAGGAGTCAGCCAGGGGATACCGGAGCAGGCGATAAATGTCGAAACCCTTGGTGTGTATAGCTTTCCAAAAAAGTCAAAAATATTTTCACAAAACGCTTGACAACTCTGGGGAGAGTTGATACATTAATAAAGCGCCAGAAGGG
>NZ_JAUBOQ010000072.1:0-24104 GCF_036700325.1 Microcoleus sp. Z1_B2 | reverse complement strand
AAAATCTAAAATCTAAAATCTAAAATCTAAAATCTAAAATCTAAAATCTAAAATCTAAAATCTAAAATCGATTGACTGTTAATCGCGCAAAAGTTTCGATAAATCCGGGTCAGTTTGGTGTACTTGACCTAAAAACCAAGCGTGCAAACCTATAGCATACTGCGCGTACAGATGGCTAGCAGCGCCGGGAGTCAATTCAAGCACTAATGCGACTAACTCGGTGTCAGCCGGCCAAATCAGCCCAGAAGCAGGAGATTTTCGATCGCCTGTGCCGATGCGGTTCGGGGAAGTTGCCATCAGATGCCGTGCCTATAGCCGTCACAGAAAGAGCGCCGTGCTATCTTAGCCGATTTTTATCCCCTTTGGGGGATGATAGTTGAGGGCGATCGATCGCCCAAATCTTTTGGTAGCTCCAAAAACTCGCTCTCCCGCCAGTTTCCCCCACCCTCCGGGATAGACAAAAACCACTAAAAAACCAACAACCTAAAACTCAATCTTTGTCAAGGTTTTCTTCCTTGTAACTAAACAGAAATATACCAGTGTTTAAAATCACATTCTGCGCTACAATTGTCAAAAGCTCGTAGCATCCTCAACTCCGATCCTAAACTATGAACACAACAGAAAAATCTAAACTATCCAACGAAAAAACTTTGGAGGCAATGAAGAATTTCTCCGAAACCTACGCCAAGCGCACGGGAACTTACTTTTGTTCCGAACCTTCCGTCACTGCTGTCGTGATAGAAGGACTAGCAAAACACAAGGATGAACTAGGCGCTCCCTTATGCCCTTGTCGCCATTACGAAGATAAAGAAGCCGAAGTAAAAGCCGCCTACTGGAACTGTCCCTGCATTCCCATGCGCGAGCGCAAAGAGTGTCACTGTATGTTATTTCTGACGCCAGATAACGATTTCGCTGGAACAAATCAGGAAATAGGAATGGATCAGATTCAAGCGGTCAGAGATACTATGTAATTAGTTAAGTAGGCGGTCGTGAAATGGCAGTAGTTTTGAAAAGAGGTCGTTATTTTTCCTATTTTTAAGACTTAGCTATTTAACCAAAATCGATCGCCGCCTACTCAAACACACATCCGCCATCGAAAATCCCCAATCTCCAATCGAATGACAGAGGAAATCCCCATCGACTTTTGGCAAGGTATCGAACAGTTTAACAGTCAAGACTTTTATGCTTGTCACGACACTCTAGAGGCTTTGTGGATGGAAGCTGGCGACCCAGAAAAAAGGTTTTATCAGGGAATATTGCAAATTGCCGTCGCGCTTTATCACTTAGGAAATCAAAACTGGCGCGGTGCAGTAATCTTGCTGGGAGAAGGAATAAATCGGCTCAGTTATTATCAGCCTAGTTATGCTGGAATTGCAGTTGAAGACTTGCTCGGACAAAGTGCTAAACTTTTGAGCGCTTTGCAACAAGCTGGCCCGGAAACAGTTGCTGATTTTTTACCTTTATTCGCAGGTACAGAAGTTGCAGGCTTGCAATTGCCGCGAATTATCAAAGTACCAAAAAGTTAAATAAAAGTTAAATAAATGTTTGTATTAGGGTGCAGTATACTTGGCCTCTACACAGAGGAGGGCTGGCTTTCTTGCCCGCTGCACAAGCAGATTTATTTGCTGTGGAAGGAGCATCTTGCCCGTTCCCGGTTAAGACAGTTGCAGCCACTGAGCAAAATAGCCAATTAAATTCGCTGTTGTCTTGCTAGGATAATTGGTTGAGACTATCGGGTCAATCGATCGACCTCACGGGAATCTTTCTGACCGTTAAGATAAAATATCTAACTGGAGATAATGCCCTTCAGCAATTTCACAAATATTGAGACTCCAAGCTTATGATGTCCTCCGCTAAACTACTCAATTCCCGAATATTCAAAGGATTATCGCTGCTGTTGCCCCTCACTCTGGCAGGCGCGATCGCCTCTCCCACCTACCCGCAAGCCGGGCCGCCCCGCACTCTCAGCGTGCGATCGGACATTCAAGAAGCCGACTCCAAAACCGGCATCGTGACAGCCCGCGGCAACGTCCAAATCAACTATCCAGCCCGCCAAATACAAGCAACTGCGGCTCAAGCTCAATATTTCAGCCGCGAGCGCCGGATCATTCTCAGCGGAGATGTTTACGTATTGCAGCAGGGCAACAGCCTGCGCGGCGAAACCATAACATACCTCATCGACGAAGGGCGGTTTATTGCCCTCCCAGACAACCCAGGACAGGTAGAATCTGTTTATCTGGTTGCCCCCGAACAAGATGCGGCAGCCCAAAATACATTGGGATCCCCACGTCCAACTACAGCCCCCCGGTAACAGTGGCTTGCAGCAGCGAAATTTCGCCTCAGCCAAAACCTACTACTTGGGATAGATGCGAAATTTCGTCTTTATAAAAATCACCAACTTCAAAAGGTAAAATTTAAATTAGAGACTCGATCGCACAAAGCCGCAGTCTGAAATTAGCTTGTAGAGCTTGCCGGGAGCGAAAATGAAAATTGTACTCGAAAATATTCACAAATCCTACGGAAAACGCAATGTAGTTAGTCGCGTCAACCTGTCGGTAGCCCAAGGAGAAATCGTAGGATTGCTAGGCCCCAACGGTGCCGGCAAAACCACAACATTTTACATAGCAACCGGATTAGAAAAACCCAATCAAGGCACCGTTTGGCTAAACGATTTAGACATCACTAAATTGGCGATGCACCAGCGAGCGCATTTGGGAATTGGCTATCTCGCTCAAGAAGCAAGCATTTTCCGAAACATGAGCGTGCGCGACAACATTTTGTTAGTTTTAGAACAAACTCAAGTGCCACGCTGGGAATGGCGCGAGCGAGTCGATTTCCTATTGCAAGAATTTCGCTTAGAAAAAATAGCATCTAGTTTGGGAATTCAAATATCAGGGGGAGAAAGGCGGCGGACTGAACTGGCCAGAGCCTTAGCCGCAGGGCGAGACGGGCCCATGTTTCTATTTTTAGACGAACCGTTTGCAGGCGTCGATCCGATCGCAGTAGACGAAATTCAAACCATTATTGCTAAACTGCGCGATCGTAAAATCGGTATCCTCATCACAGATCACAACGTCCGAGAAACCCTCGAAATTACCGATCGAGCCTACATCATGCGAGACGGCCAAATTTTAGCCTCCGGGGCTGAAGAAGAACTCTACAGCAACCCTTTAGTGCGACAGTATTACTTAGGTGACAACTTCGTGCGCTAGCCTTTGATAGCAACCCCGAACGGAGTAGGGGCGGGTTCGCCCACAGATAAATATCCCAGCCCAAATATCCATAAACCCGCCCCCCCACGACTAGATTCAACTATCAAAACAAAACACATAATTGAAGAATTGAGAATTTAAATTTTAACTTGAGGAGCCAACTGCAAAAGCGCCAAAGTATGAAAATAGCACTATCCAAATCCTTCAATCCCCTTAACTGGCTGCCGCGAATTTCCGTAATGGACTGGTACATTACCAAAGAACTAATCGGCCCATTTTTATTTGGCGTTGGACTCTTTACATCCGTCGCCGTCACAGTTGGAGCCTTATTTGAATTAGTCCGCAGAGTAGCAGAATCCGGCCTCCCCTACGGCGCAGCCATAGAAATTTTTCTCCTGCAAATTCCCTACTTCGTAGTATTGGCTTTCCCCATGTCAATGCTGCTAGCAACCTTAATGGCCTACAGCCGAATGTCAAGCGACAGCGAACTCATCGCCCTCCGCAGTTGCGGAGTTAGCGTGTACCGATTGATACTGCCTGCTGTGATAATGAGTTTAATTGTTGCAGGTTTAACTTTTGGTTTGCAAGAGTTAGTTGTACCCGCCGCCAGCTACAGAGCAACTCTGACTTTAGACAGAGCCCTGAAGCGAGAAAAACCCATATTTCAAGATAGAAATATTATCTACACAGAATTTCGCAAACCAGAAAAAGGCGGCGACGAAATCCTGGCCCGCTTTTTTTATGCAGAACAATTTGACGGCCAGCAAATGAAAGGTTTAACAATTATCGATCGCTCCACCCCAGGCCTCAATCAAATCGTTTCTTCAGAATCCGCTACTTGGAATGCCTCAGAAAATACCTGGGATTTTTTCAACGGAACCGCTTATATAGTAGCTCCTGATGGCTCTTACCGCAATATAGTTAGGTTTCAACACCAGCAGTTGCAACTGCCCCGCACGCCCTTAGATTTAGCTGCGAGAGCGCGGGATTTCAAGGAAATGAACATTGCCCAAGCTTTAGAGCGTTTGGATATCCTTAAAAACAGTGGCGACGAACCGCAAATTCGCAAATTAAAGGTGCGAATTCAAGAAAAATATGCTTTTCCTTTCGTGTGCATGGTATTTGGTTTAGTGGGAGCCGCTTTGGGAACTCAACCGCGCCGCTCCGGTCGAGGAACGAGTTTTGGTATTAGCGTAGTTGTGATTTTTACTTACTACGTATTTTCTTTCATCACCAGTTCTATGGGCGTGAAAGCTGTTTTGACTCCGATTCTTTCGGCTTGGCTGCCCATCGTGTTTGGTTTGGGAATCGGGGGATTGTTGTTGGTGCGGGCTGCCGCTAGGTAAGTTTTACCAATAACATTGGGAATTGGGAATTGGGAATTGATAATATCGTTTTTGTGGCAGAACTTCCATCATTTAAGGATTAGAAAAAGTATTGATTTCGCCACCGCCAATGTAGCGTCCCGGAGCCAGGGAGCCTGGTGTAGCAAAAGTTTGAGGTTGAATGGGCTGCACGCCCTGATTGGTATTTTGGGGAACAACTCCAAAGTTAGGCTGCTGTGGTAAATTAAGCTGACTCGGTGGAGGTGTTTGAAATTGAGAATTCGCTGAATTGGGAGAGAATTGAGGGTTAATTATCTTGCTTCCCCCAATCCCATTCGGAAAGGGAGATGGACTGACATTCGGAAGTAGAGGTGTTGGCGAAGGTATGGCTACTGGAAGTGCCACAGGTTGAACTTCAGTTGCGAAGCCGGAACCAGATAAATCAGTTTGGTAGGGATTTTTCGGCAAAGCCACCGGTGCAGCCCCTGCATTAATTTCGGGGAGGTTCGGCACTCTGGAATTTAACCCCGCCAATGATTCAGCGACTGTAGCTGTCGGTTTTAAGAATTCTTGAGATTCCTTGCTCACAGTATTTGTCGGAGTCACAAGGGGGGGAAGTGCTGTGGGAACATTCACAGGATTGGCTCCACTTTGAGCTGTAGCGGTCGTTGGGAGCAAATTTGTCGCATTTCCTGCAGCAGGATCGGAAGCCGGTCGATCGAGCAATGTAGCCTCGTCTGCTGTTTTCTCACCTGAAGCCGCCGTTGCCGAAGTGTTAGCAACGACGTATTTTTTCATAGCTGCTTGCAGCGGACTCAAAGGCAGAGAATTTTCGTTTTGTTTATCTGAATTAGCATCATTCGACGCCTGCGATAAAGTTGCTGTCGCTGTACCCCCAGACTCAGGCTTAATCGTTTTTATCCCAGAAGTTAGTCTCCCGCTGCTAGATAAACTCAACGGTGATGTTGCGTTTGAACTTGGCAAGCTGGAATTTTGGGGGTTATTGTTTCCCGCCTCGACAGCAGGATTTGCTAAATTTGGCAAGGAGAAAAATCCGCTGCTTCCTACCTGCTTGGGTGCTGAAGATGGCTGAGGAGTTTCTAAGTCCCGATCTCGAAGTTCCTCGAATAAACCTTTGCTTTTTACTACTGATGAATTTAACAAGTTCAGTTCAGAAGCAGTAGATCCATTAAACTGATTGACTAGCACTGGTGAGCTGTCGATTTCAGCGGCAATGGCGGTATCTTCAGCAGATAGTCCCGATAGCGAAGCTGGAGTGTTTGAGGCTGGTTCTTCTTCGCCATCTATACTCAACCTTTCTGGATTTACAGAGACCTCCCAGATAAATAATCCCCCTGCACACAGCACGGCTAAGGGAGCCCAAACCGCCGGTTGCGTCCAGTGGCGCAACCGCGCTATTAGATAGCGGACTGATGTAGGAAATCGCTTAAAAATTGACATAGTTTTGCTTCCTTCCGAGCGTGCGGATTTAAAACTATTTTTCCTAGTCTACCACATCAATCTTGATTATTTTTGCTATGTCGGCGTAAGTGCGATCGGGAGCATCTCGGTTTGGCTTTTACTGTCGGTGTGCGATCGTCCGGCTGGCTATATTTATAGACTTTGCTGTGTGGGACGGATCCGAGTCCCAAAAAACGCTTTTTACTTTCTGCACAGATGCTCCGAGTACGATCGAACTTTTGATTGAAAGTTGCGACAGCTCAATGCAACCGGTGAAAATCCATAAAGCACTGGTAGAAATAAGTCTTGCTTTCCTTAAATCAAGGGGCATAACATGATAAAATCTTATGGGATGCGGTGCGCGGCCTGCCGGGTCTGTCAGCCGATCGACCTCAAACCAAAATGTCAAGGTAAAATTGGCAATTGGTGAGAACAACACCCAAGTAAAGTTGAGAGGAAATTAATGAAAAAAGTAGTTGAAGTATTAGCAAATCGGGAACAACTAATAGATCGATCGCTGGAGATTGTGCTGTCGAAAATCTCAGAAGCCATAGCAGAACGCGGACTTTGTACGATCGCCGCAGCGGGCGGAAGCACACCAGAACCCCTATACAGATCGATCGCAGCCCAAGACCTGGCTTGGGACAAAATTCACGTTTTCTGGGGCGACGAACGCTACGTTCCCCCAGAACACCCAGACAGCAATCAAAAAATGGCGCGCCTCG
Source organism: Microcoleus sp. Z1_B2 (assembly GCF_036700325.1). NCBI lineage: Bacteria > Bacillati > Cyanobacteriota > Cyanophyceae > Oscillatoriales > Microcoleaceae > Microcoleus > Microcoleus sp. Z1_B2. The sequence goes on along the minus strand of NZ_JAUBOQ010000072.1, from coordinate 17,381 downwards.
CGTGGCTCGATCGAGTGAATATCCCCGCCAGCAACATCCACCCCATGCCCACAGGCGCCGGCGACCCCGCAGCCGACGCAGCAGCGCACCAAACCGAATTGCAGCAGTTCTTCAAAGTATCCGACGGCGAGTTTCCTGCCTTCGACATCATTTTATTGGGCATAGGAGACGACGCCCACACAGCCTCTCTATTTCCCGGCACAGCAGCCTTGGAAGTCCGGGATGCCCTAGTAACTGTCGGCAACAAAGACGGTCAACCCCGCATTACCTTTACAGTCCCCTTAATCAACCGGGCCCGGTGCGTCATCTTCATGGTCGCAGGAGCCAGCAAACAACCCGCCCTTGCTCAAATTTTTGCCCCCGCAGCCGACGAAATGACTTATCCAGCCAGACTCGTTCAACCAGAGGGCGAGCTTTGGTGGCTCCTCGATGCGGCGGCTGGCGCAGCAGTAAAATAGCCCATAGAGTCGCAAGCGTGCCAACACAGTCAGCATTATCACTAACTCAATCTTGCCCATCACAGCTAACGTCACGGCGTCAGCTCAGTTGCTAGTATTAGAAGCAATATAAGAATTGTGGCGGTTAAAGTTAAAATTTGACCATATACACGACGAGTATTTTTATGAGGCTGATTTGAAAATCTGGCCGATAGCAAGGAGAAATCGATGATTGTCTGTCCCAATTGCAATCACCAGAACCCCGACGGGGCCAGCCAGTGTGAGGCTTGCTACACGCCTTTACCTGTTACCGCAAGTTGCTCGAACTGCGGTGCAGCAGTTCAGACAGATGCAGCATTTTGCGGCCAGTGTGGCTTTAACTTGCGTCCGGGTTCCATATCCATAGTTCCAGAAGTTGAGGTGACAGTAACGTCCCCCTCGCCTGTAGGCCCCACAGTGGTATCGTCACCGGCGCCCGATTTAGTGCCACCCGATCCTCTGATGGCAATGGAACCTCTAGTTACCCTGAATAAGGGGCTCAACTTGGAAAAAACTACCGCCAGCATTCCGACGATTCCAGATCCCCCGCCTTCGCCCTCGGTTCCTGTTACAACTGAATCGGTGGCAACACCAGTAACTATCTCTCCTCCGGTTCCGGACCTGCAGCCAGCAGGTGTAGCTAAAACTCAACTGCAACAGCAGTCCGCGCGCCTGCTACACGTTCAGACAAATACGCCGATGGAATTGCCTCACAGTCTGGCTGTGGTTCACATAGGCAAGCCAAATGACTTAGTGCCGCCGGATATTGATGTTTCGGGATTTGCTAATTCTGAGATAGTTTCTCGGGTACACGCAAATCTCCGGGTGGAGGGAGATGCTTGCTACCTAGAAGATGTAGGCAGTTCCAACGGCACTTACGTCAACAATACTCCGCTACCCAAGGGAAACCGCCACCGGTTGCGACCGGGAGACCGCATCTCTCTGGGCAAAGGAGACCTGGTTACGTTTTTATTTCAAATCTCTTAGAGCGAGTTTGGATTGGGCGATCGAAAGTCTAAAATCTAAAATCGCATCTTGAGGCGCTCTACCAAAACTCAATGCTGCCAATGTGATTAAGCTGACCTTGCTACATCCACTCCAGTCTATACCCGTCCGCAGTTGGATCTTTGAAGACGAGCAGGTCGTGCGGATCGGGCGCTCGACCGAAAACCACGTCGTTCTTTTTAGCGCTGTGGTTTCTCGTCGCCACATCGAATTGCGGCGCAGCGGCATAACTTGGGAACTGATCAATTTAGGTACCAACGGCACTTACCTCGATGGTAAGCCGATCGCTAAGGTTCCCATTGTGGACGGTCTGATCGTTCACTTGGCTCGCTCTGGGCCGAAAATTCAAATCAACGTAGGCCCGAATCAATCCTCCGTCCAGTTAGGACTTCTTGGCGTCAAGCCCAGGGAGGCTAAGGAAATTCACGCTCCCTCGGCCGGCGTGCACATGAGCACGATTCCCGTTCCCGACCACAAAGAAGTTGGCACTTCCAGGGAAGAGGACGAGTTAACCCAGGCAGATAATAATCGCCATTATTCGGAAGAAGAATATTAAATCGGCTTCTTTGGACGATCGACATTTTTCAAAGGCGGCACTCAGGAGTTTATTTATGAGTACATCACCACAGATTGTTAGGCGCAGCGAACTGCAGGGCCGCCGCACCATCGACCGCAGAACGGCGGAAGAGGTCGGCAGGGTAGATCGGGTTTGGCTCGATGCTCACTCCCAACGGGCGATCGGCTTTACTTGCAAGTCGGGACTTTTGGGGAGCAAAAAAACTTGGTTCGCTTGGGCGCAAGTAGATACGGTGGGGGAAAATGTTTTTGTCACCATTAACCCGGAACTGCCGGAACTTCATCAGCCGGAACAAGCTGTTTGTCCGATCGGGCTTGAGGTGCTCACGGACGCTGGAAATAAGGCAGGTGCAGTGGTTGACTACCTATTTGATGTCCGCACGGGTTCAGTCACCAACTACCTATTTAAATCGAGCGGCTGGCGCGGTGTTTTAGACGACATTTACTTGTTACCTGTGGCAGCTATTTCGACCATCGGCAGCAAGCGGGCGATCGTCTCTGAAGCTGCTGTATCGGAACCCGTGCAGTACGCGGACGGACTGCACAAAAAAGTCGGTCTGGTAGCAGAGTTTTTACATGAAGATTTCGACAGAACTCTCAAAAATGTGGCAGGTGTGAAGCGGGGCGCTCAAAGTCTGGCGGAAAAATTCCAAGATAAAGCTCTCGAAGTCAGGGATGTAGCTCAAGAAAAAGTTGCAGAGTTGAAGCGGCAAAGGCAAGAATCTGTCCCGCCAGATCCGAATCCGGAGCCGCCTGAGTCAGATTTGAGCTGAAGTTTGGCCTTCCCGCTCGCCGGGGGACTAATTGCCGATCGCATTTTGGGGCGGCGCGCGCGAGGAAGGTCGATCGGTATTTTCGCTATGAGAGATTGATGCCTTGTCGCTCAAAATTCCAGTGCTGCTCAAAGCATTGTATTTTAAAGGTATTGCATCAATAAGGAAAATGTTAGCAACTCAAAATGACCTATGCTGTTTGATACAACTCACATCTTGCACTATTCTCAAGAACAGGCATCTTGCCTGTTCCACAAAGAGTGAATTTTCTTGTGAAACAGGCAAGATCCCGCTCCCTAAACAAGTAATTGAGAATGGTGCAATATCTCAGATACAATCCACAAGTATTTTATCTAGACACCCCAGGATTAATAATTGGTTAACTTCTTTCTTTATAAACAGCAAGTCGTTGAGCAGTGACTCTCGCCCGACCGAGAACTCGAATCAGCGGTGCAACCAGCGCGGGTCTGAGTTAAATTCTCTGGTTCATCAGCGGCAAAAGGATTATTTAGCCGATAGAATTGAGCGACTCACCCATCGGCAGAATCGCTCCCTCACAGACCAAATTAATCAAGCGGTTAAAACCGCTGTCCATTACTGGGAAGTTCACCCGATTTATCACATCGTGTTTGGTTGTTACCGAGTACCGCAAAAATTTGCCCCTGCGCCAAAAGCTAACCCTCAAAAGTTGCTTCAAATACCTCAAGCAGCCAAAAGTTCGACTTTTAGGGCAGATAGGGGGAATAGTGGTCCACTGACGACGCCTTTAAAAAGCAAATTTTTTGCAGTTTTCTCCCAAAAAATCTCTCTGGAAGTATCCCCGTTGCTGTCTGGCGGTGGAGTGTCAAAACATCAGTGATTACCTTAACTCTTTTACATCCTATCCAGTCTGTCCCAGTTCAAAGTTGGTGTTTTGAATCAGAACCGGTGGTTCGGATCGGTCGATCGAACGACAATGATGTAATTATTTACAGCGCTGTAGTTTCCCGCCACCACGTAGAACTGTGGAATCACGCTAATGGCTGGGAAATTATTAATTTTGGTGCTAACGGCACTTATGTAGATGATAGACCGATCGCTCAGGTGTCCGTTGTGGACGGGATGACAATTCGCTTGGGCAATTCTGGGCCAAAAATCAGGATTCGGGTGGGCGCAATGAATCAACCGGGCAAAATAATCAAGCCACCGCAGCGCGAATTTCGCCAAAAGGACGAAGTTTCAAAAGACAAGTCAACTCCTTTGCCGGGGGGCGTGGGAATCATCGAAGACGATGAACTTGGAGGGATCACTCAAATCGATCTTGACTGAGCGGCAGCTATCTATCCCTGCTGGCTCGTTCCGACAAATATCCCGATGTCCAAATCGAGCGTCTAAGTAATACTGTGGTAAGTTGCCTGATTTGTGCCTAAATATCCCTATACATTAATTAACAGCTTCTTTAGTAGGATTTCAGCCTTCTAAAGATAAGATAGGGGGGATCTCGATCGATCTTAGTTCACTTTCGCTGCTTGCCCAGCGGCGGTAATCTAAGAGCAACTGGTGCATCAACCGCTGTTTGACGCTCAGCAGTACGCTCTTGAGCAAAGCATTCCCCGTTGCTTCTAAAATGGGTTTGGGCGTCAGCCAAAACGGCGGCGGTAATTCTACTTGCACTTCCAAATCCGCTTTTCCCCTCAAGTATGCTACCCCGCTGCTTTGGTGTACACAAAGCTTTCCTTTGAGATTGAGAGCAAAGCGATCGTTTATATAACCCACGCCACGAATTTCGCAGGCGACGGACTCCAAATTGATTGTGCCATCCGACTGGGCCCACACCCTCATGTCTACTGTGGGTTGAATGCTCAGCATCATAAATTGTAACGGTCGCATTTTTAAGCGGAAACAGTCCTCGCTTAGCTGTTGTGTGCGACTTTGATCGACAAGGGCGTTCACCAGTCGCCTCGGCTGACGCAGATAATGTTGAATGGGAACCCGTTCCTCTGGTACGGCGAGCTCAACGGATTGGGAAGAATTAAAGCGGGTATACATGAGAAAATATCAAAATATAGGATTCCTAAGCATATCTTAATAAACTATCACCTTTTTTTGGGTGACATAAGTCGCGTCCTAAGTCGTGTACCCAGCAATGTCATCCGAGAAATCACTGATAAAAGCTTTCGGGACATCGCTAATTTTTCATCATACTTCCTAGCTGATGAGAGTAAAGCAAACATTTGTAACCTAAAATTGCCTGTAAATGAAAATTTCGTTAGCGAAGCCCTCGAAGAGGATCGCACATCTCGGCCCTGTTGGTACAAATGCAGAAACAGCGGCTCTAGCTTATGTCAATTGGTTGAGCCTGGAAACTAACTTGGAATGCACCCTGTGTCCTTATTCCACCATTTCTCAAGCGCTAGAGGCATCTGCCGTAGGGCAGGTTGATTATTCAGTTGTGCCCGTCGAAAATTCGATCGAAGGCAGCGTGACTGTCACCTTAGATACACTGTGGCGACTCGATCAACTCCGCATTCAACACGCCTTAGTTTTGCCAATTTCCCACGCCCTAGTGTCTAATGCTAAAAATTTTAACGAGATTAAAAAAGTTTACTCTCACCCGCAAGCGCTAGCTCAGTGTCAGGTATGGTTGGGGCAGTTTATTCCCTCAGCCCAATTAATTCCGGCGAATTCAACCACGGAAGCATTGCAATATCTGGAAGATACAAATGTAGCAGCGATATCTTCGCCAAGAGCTGCTGAACTTTACCATTTGCCAGTGTTAGCTCACCCCATTAATGATTATCCCGATAATTACACTCGATTTTGGGTACTCAGTAGGAGTGGTGGAGAAATCGCCAACGTAGAACCAGGGGATCACTCATCCCTTAAATCCATTACACAATCTGCTTCTAAGTTGATCCTCGATGCTTCATCGTCTAATTGCACCCATACCTCACTAGCTTTCAGCGTACCTGCCAATATGCCGGGAGCACTGGTAAAACCTTTGCAAGTATTTGCCAGTCGCGGTATTAATTTAAGTCGGATTGAATCTAGACCGACTAAACGATCGCTCGGAGAATATATTTTCTTTATGGACGTTGAGGCTAACGCCTGCGAAGCATTTGTTCGATCGGCACTCGAAGAATTAAAAAATCACACCGAAACTTTAAAAATATTTGGTTGCTACAATGTACTGTCAGTAGTATAATTTATTTTTAAGTAAAACTTAGGAGGCTGGCGAGATGAATGCTGATGAACTTCTCAAGCGATACGCAGCCGGAGAAAGAAATTTTCATGAAACCAACTTGAAAGAGGCTTTTTTGCGAGAAGCTTTCCTAATTCATATTAATCTAGCCTGTGCAAATCTGAAGGAAATCAATTTTGCTTTGGCGAACTTAAGGGGGGCAAACTTAATAGCTGCCAAGCTAAAGAATGCTTGCCTAGTGATGACCAGCCTAAATGGGGCTAACCTAAGCGGAGCCGATCTAACTTTCGCAAGATTAACAGGAGCTGACCTGATTGAAGCAAACTTGGAAAACGCCAACTTGAGCGACACCAAAATGATTGGTGTTAATTTGAGCGGAGCAAACTTGGAAAACGCCAACTTGATGGAGGCGAACCTCCTAGATGCTTGTTTGGACAAGACAAACCTTGAAAAAGCCAATCTCAGCGACGCTAAACTGCGGGGAGTGAGTCTCAGAAGAGCAAACTTGAGAAACGCTTTTTTGTGTGAAAGTAACCTTGAGGGCGCTGATTTGAGCGGTGCTGATTTGAGCGGTGCTAATTTGAGCGGGGCATTTTTATGCGGTGCTAATCTGGAGGGAGCTAAGCTAGATGAGGCAAATTTAAGTGGGGCAATACATTTTTGCGTCAGACAAGTTTGAACTCACGGAATATATAACAGAATAATCCGACAATTAAGGACTAAAAAATATACTATTGACTTGGCTGAAAGTGAAGTCTATTTGCTGCTGTACCTTAGCAAAATGAAGCTGCATCTTGAGGATCTCTTTCTTGGAATTAGCTTGAGCAATCTTACTTTCCAAAGCCAGCAAGTTGCGATTGAGAGTTTCTACTCGCACAGTTTGGTAGTCTAAGTCAATTTTTAGTTCTGCTGCCCGATCAACTTGAACCTGCTGGCGAACCACGGCGAGGCGGATTGAATTCTTATCCTGTGTCTGAAGAGCTAGCAAAGCTCGCTGCTGCCACTGGTGGGCTTGAGATTCAGCTTGATTGTACAGCCACTGAATCCGCAGTTGGGCGGAAATCGCACTGCCAACAGCCTGACGCAGTTCTTTGAGAGGTTCCTGAATTTCTAAGATTAATAGTTCCCAAAGATTCATCAGTTCGGTGGTAAATTCTTCCCGTTCAACAGAGGCTACCAGTGCTTCTAATAGCAACAAATTTGGTTGCATTTGCTGCGTAATTGTCTCAAATATTAACTGTGCTTCGGACATTTGCCGATCGTAATTTTTTTCGGAGACTGCACCGGATGAGTGCTTTAATATTTTTTCGGTGCTGTCTACCTCAGCTTCTGCATCTGAACTTGAAGCTACAAAGGCCTGTAATTTTTCGCGGGCGATCGAATTCAGCCTTTGTCGAAGCAAATCGCAGGCCGCCCGCTGCACTCGCCCTGTTTCGCTTTGACAAATCTTGATGACTATTTTTAAGCCGGCATCGCCGTAATTCAATGTCTCTCTCAGGGCGGCGATTCGATGTTCTTTGACAGAACTAGACAGCCGATGTTTAACTCCTGCTAGTCCGCCGAGCACTACACCGCCCACAGGAGGTGGTAGTTGACCGCCTCTAACTGCATCGTATGGTTTCGGTTGGTCGTGATTTTCTAACACAAGCATTTACTGCTATAAGGAACCTATCCGAACCTGTTTGAAGTTAAGAATTAAACAGATACCTGTTCCAAAAAAGAATGGAACTGTAGGCAATCTCCAAACCCTTAGTTCAATAACTCATTCCCCATCGAAAATCGAAAATCGAAAATCGAATGATTTTTGTGTAATTATTTCTTCAATGCAGGTCAAACCGATCGTGCTTTTTCCTAGGCAAATTGGCTACTTGAGGGTATCTTTAAGTACAGTCCTCGCTGCCAAGTGATTGCGAGTAGAAGTCAAAATTTCGGTTTCGCGTTCCAATCTCGCAGCAGTATCTTGCAATTCTAAAAGAGTTTGCTGTTCTGTCGCTGCACCGTAAAGGTAGCTGGCTACCCAGTAGGACAATTCTGTAGGCAAACTGGGAATGTCTTCGGGCAGGTCGATCGGCTGATCCATCAATTTGCTGGAGAGGCGAACTACATCTCTCAGCAGTTGTTCGACATCTTTTCCCAAAGGTCTGAGGTCTTGTTGCGGGGGTGCGTCTTCGATCCATTCTACTAGACCGACTAAATAGGGTTTTTCCCGAACGGCGTCGAGGACTCGGAACCGCTGCTGGCCGAGAGTCATAATTTTCATGCGATCGTCGGGCAGGCGCTGACAGTGAATCACTTCGGCGCAACAGCCAACTGCAGAGACTTTGTTTTGGTTGGGGTCCCACATGAGCACACCGAAACGCCGATCGCCCTCCAGAATCGTATTCATCATGATTCGATAGCGAAACTCGAAGATTTGCAGTGGGAGTGGCCTACCTGGAAATAGAACCACTTCCGGCAACGGAAATAAGGGGAGTTCGCGAACTGCTACAGAGGAAGAGGATGCCATTGTCGCTCAAAAGTGACGGTACTTGCGCTTATTTTTCTTACTTTAACTGATTAAAGGCAATTCCGGGGCAGGAGCGATCGGGCTTTTGCGCTGGCAACGGGATCGACTGCTCGCTATCTCCGGTGCTGGCAGCTTGACAAAGGCGTTATTTCGTCAAAATGTTAAATATACCTTTTTGCTAAACTCAGTGCTGCGGAAGGCGATGATAGCGACTGCTAAAGGAGGGTTTTTGTAGTGATACCCCCTTAATTAAGAATAATTATTTAAGTTAGTGCCGGAGCCAAAATTATTGCTGATTAATAACTAATAACTCATATAGCCACTGCCAAGACGGTTAGGACGTTGTTAATGGCTGAAACGATTGATTTTCTTCCTTCTTCCTTCTTCCTTCTTCCTTCTTCCTTCTTCCTTCTTTCTTCTTCCTTCTTCCTTCTTCCTTCTTCCTTCTGCTATAACTAATGACTAGGGAAATTTCAACAAAAAGAAGGAACAATTTATTTAATCTTTGTTCCTTCTTTTCAAGTTTTCGATAAGTCAATCTACAGCTTGACTTCGATATCTACGCCGGCGGGCAAATCCAGTTTCATCAAAGCGTCAATTGTTTTTGCCGATGGCTGGTGAATGTCGATAATCCGGCGGTGCGTGCGGGTTTCAAAGTGTTCGCGAGAATCTTTGTCTACGTGGGGCGATCGCAGCAAGCAGTAAATCCGTCGTTTTGTCGGTAGGGGAATCGGGCCGATCGCTGTGGCTGCTGTCCGATTTGCTGTATCTACAATCTTTTCGCAGGATGCGTCTAGAATTCGGCGATCGAAAGCTTTGAGGCGGATGCGAATTTTTTGTTGTTGAATTGTTGCCATTTTTGTTTCTTGAATTTTCGAGGTTCAGTTTATTTTTAGTCATTAGTCATTAGTCATCAGTCATTTGTTATTTGTTATCTGTTATTGAACATTTAACCCATAACTACTAACAACTGGCCACTAACCTATAACTACTCACTACTCACTAAATAGCAGAAAAGCCTATTGACATTTGGCGGCTTTTCTGCTATTTAAGCTGTTATGCGAGTCCTACTTGAGGATTTTGGAAACAACGCCGGCGCCGACGGTGCGGCCGCCTTCGCGGATAGCGAAGCGCATTCCTTGTTCGATCGCGATCGGGTGAATCAACTCAACAGTCATTTTGATCCGGTCACCTGGCATCACCATTTCTGCTTCACTACCGTCATCAGCGGTGAATTGTGCGATCGTGCCGGTCACGTCAGTGGTACGGACGTAGAATTGAGGGCGATAGCCAGAGAAAAAGGGCGTGTGCCGGCCGCCTTCTTCCTTCTTCAGGATGTACACTTCAGATTCAAACTGAGTGTGAGGCATGATGCTTTTCGGCTTGGCAATCACCATTCCGCGCTCAATATCCGCCTTTAAAATCCCCCGTAGCAGTAGACCAACGTTGTCGCCGGCCAAACCTTCTTCCAGAGACTTGGTGAACATTTCTACACCAGTCACTGTAGTGCTGCGAGTGTCCTTAAGACCCACCAATTCGACTGTTTCGCCGACTTTGATAGTTCCACGTTCGATCCGGCCTGTGGCGACAGTACCCCGACCAGTAATCGAGAATACGTCTTCAACTGCCATCAAGAAAGGCTTGTCAACTTCGCGTTCTGGGGTGGGGATGTAAGCATCTACTTCTTCCATCAGCTTGTAGATTTTGTCAACCCACTCATTTTCGCCCTTGACAGTCTTGGGATTAGCAAGCATCGCTTCGAGAGCTTTCAATCCCGAACCTGTGACGATGGGGATGTCATCGCCCGGAAAATCGTAAGAGCTCAAAAGTTCGCGAACTTCCAGTTCTACCAATTCCAACAGTTCAGCATCATCCACCATGTCTTCTTTGTTCAAGAAGACAACCAAGCTGGGAACGCCAACTTGCTTAGCTAGCAGGATGTGTTCGCGAGTTTGAGGCATGGGGCCGTCTGCTGCTGACACTACTAGGATGCCGCCGTCCATTTGAGCTGCACCGGTGATCATGTTTTTCACATAGTCAGCGTGTCCGGGACAATCTACGTGGGCATAGTGCCGACCTGTGGTTTCGTATTCCACGTGAGCAGTATTAATCGTAATACCCCGTGCTTTTTCTTCAGGCGCAGCGTCGATGTCGGCGTAGTTCTTAGCCTTTGCTTGACCTAGTGCAGAGAGAGTCATCGTAATCGCGGCGGTCAAAGTTGTTTTGCCGTGGTCAACGTGACCGATCGTGCCGATGTTTACGTGGGGCTTATTCCGTTCAAATTTTGCGCGTGCCATTCTTGATCTGTTCCTTGTTTCTTTTAGCGATTTTAGACTTGAGATTTTAGATTCTAGACTTTGGATTCAATCCAAAATCCAAAATCTAAAATCCAAAATCATTAGTTCCCTTTGTTCTTAGCGATAATGGCTTCAGCCACGTTTCGCGGCACTTCTTCGTAATGGCTGAATTCCATTGTGAAGATGCCTCGACCTTGGGTTTTCGAGCGGATGTCGGTGGCGTAACCAAACATTTCTGCTAGTGGAACTTTTACAGAAACTTTGGCTATCCCCTGATCCGTCTCTTGACCTTCGATCTGACCCCGACGCGAGTTGAGGTCTCCGATGACGTTCCCGATGTAATCTTCGGGAACTTCCACCTCTACTTTCATCATAGGCTCTAGCAGCACTGGAGACGCCTTCATCACGGCTTCTTTGATCGCCATTGAACCGGCGATCTTAAATGCCATTTCTGAGGAGTCTACATCGTGGAAAGACCCGTCTACCATAGTAGCTTTGAGGTCAATCACGGGATATCCTGCTACAATACCTGATTCGCACGCTTCTTTCATCCCTTGTTCTGCTGGGCCGATGTACTCTTTGGGTACAGTGCCACCAACAATTTTGGAGACAAATTCAAAGCCGCTTCCGACTTCGGTGGGTTCTAGTTCGATCACGACGTGACCGTACTGACCTTTACCGCCGCTTTGGCGGATAAATTTACCTTCGGCGCGGACGGATTTGCGAATGGTTTCACGGTAGGCTACTTGTGGCTGACCCACGTTCGCTTCTACTTTGAATTCCCGCAGCATCCTGTCTACCAGGATTTCCAGGTGCAGTTCGCCCATGCCGGCGATGACTGTCTGGTTGGTTTCTGGGTCAACGTTGACTCGGAAGGTGGGGTCTTCTTCCGAGAGCGACTGGAGGGCTTTGGAGAGCTTCTCCATGTCTTGTTTGGTTTTGGGTTCGACAGCCACCGAGATAACTGGCTCTGGTATAAACAGAGATTCCAGAATCACTGGCGCTCCTTCTTCGCAGAGGGTGTCGCCTGTGAAGGTGTCTTTCAAACCCAAGGCTGCTCCCAAGTCTCCGGCGCGCAGTTCCTCAACTTCTATCCGATCGTCCGCTTTGAGTACAATTAGGCGAGAAACCCGCTCTTTTTTGTCTTTGGTGGAGTTCAGGACATAGGTTCCTTTTTTGAGGATACCGGAGTAGACGCGAACAAAGGTCAGGCGGCCGTAGGGGTCAGCCATGATTTTGAATGCCAGAGCTGACAGCGGGGCGTTGTCGTCGGCAAACCGCTCTGCTGTGTCGCCGTTGGGTAGGAGTCCTTGAATTGGAGGGACTTCCAAGGGCGACGGCAGATAGTCGATGACTGCATCCAACAACAACTGAACGCCTTTGTTTTTGAAGGCCGAACCGCACAACATGGGGACGATCGTACCTTCGACAGTGCCATGACGCAGGGCCAAGCGGATTTCGTCTTCCGTTAACTCTTCGCCTTCGAGGTATTTCTCCGTGAGGGCGTCGTTGGTTTCTGCTACCGACTCGATCAGCTTGGTGCGGTATTCTACGGCTAGATCCTTTACTTCATCGGGGATTTCTACTTCCTCGATGTCGGTTCCCGTGTCGTTGTTGTAGATATAGGCTTTCATGTGCACTAAGTCTACAATTCCCCGGAAGTTTTCTTCACTGCCGATCGGGATTTGGATGGGTACGGCGTTCGCTCTCATGCGATCGCGAATTTGGCCGTAGACTTTGTAGAAGTTTGCCCCCATCCGATCCATTTTATTGACGAACACGATCCTCGGTACTTTGTACCGATCAGCCTGTCGCCAAACTGTTTCGGATTGCGGCTGCACTCCCCCTACCGAGCAGAACACTGCGATCACTCCGTCGAGCACTCGCATCGAGCGTTCGACTTCGATCGTGAAGTCTACGTGTCCGGGAGTGTCGATGATGTTGATTTTGTAATCTTTCCAACTGGTGGTGATAGCAGCGGCAGTAATCGTAATTCCCCGCTCCCGCTCTTGCTCCATCCAGTCAGTGACTGCTGTTCCCTCGTGCACTTCACCCATTTTGTGAACCATGCCTGAATAGAACAGAATTCTTTCAGTTGTTGTTGTTTTGCCCGCGTCTATGTGGGCTGCGATGCCGATGTTGCGAGTTTTTTCTAGCGGGACGGTACGTGCCACAGCTACCTCCTTAATCTTGTGTTGCTGTTATAATACTATTATACTACACAGTAACCCTATTTTGCACTCCCCAGTGACTTACAAAAGTCTCTGGAGCTTATTGTTACATTTTAATATTTTTTGCAAGATTTGTTTACAAAAATATTAAGGATGCGACATGGAGGATTCAGAGAGTGCATGAATTTTGAGTGCATGAATTTTGATTTTGAGAGTTTTGAGTTTGCTTCACCAATCGCAACTGCGCCAAGAGAAGCAATCTCAACACTCAAAACTTATTACACTTTCCAATTTCTCACCCGATGCTTTTATACCGCACGATCGCGCTCTTCTCCATGCCAGTTGTTGCAGTTAGTAGCGGTAGTGAGCAAAAGCCTTGTTAGCTTCAGCCATCCTGTGAGTTTCTTCGCGCTTGCGAATAGCACTCCCTGTTTCGTTAGCTGCATCCATCAGTTCGTTGGCTAGCTTGGCGGCCATCGAGCGGCCGGTGCGGGCGCGGGCAAATCTGATCAGCCAGCGGAGGGCGAGGGTTGTACCGCGATCGGAACGCACTTCCATTGGCACTTGGTAGGTGGCGCCACCTACCCGGCGGGCTTTGACTTCGACCAGGGGTGTCGCGTTTTTGACTGCTTTTTCAAACAAGTCTAACGGTTCAGCCCCTGTGCGTTCTTGGATGGTTTTGAGGGCGTCGTAGACGATGCTGGAGGCAACGGATTTTTTGCCGTGCTGCATGATCCGTCTCACCATCATGCTTACCAACCGGCTGTTGTAGGTTGGATCTGGTGGAACTGGACGTTTTTGAATAACTGTGCGGCGAGACATAGTTCTATTTGGGATTTTTGATTTTGAATGATTGAGTTTGGGGTTTTGGGATCACATTTCGATTTATGACGATCGAGCGTGCAATTGAGCGGCGCGATCGGATTTATTTTTGCTTCCCAACCCCGACGATCGGGCGAGTTCCGTGTTATTTTTTCTCTTTAGGACGCTTGGCCCCGTATTTGGAACGACCCTGCTTGCGGTCTTTCACCCCAGCGGTGTCTAATGTACCCCGAATGATGTGGTATCTAACTCCGGGCAAATCTTTTACCCGACCGCCCCGGATCATTACTACCGAGTGTTCTTGCAAGTTGTGACCGATCCCTGGGATGTAGGCGGTGACTTCAAAACCAGAGGTCAGCCGTACCCGAGCCACCTTCCGCAGCGCCGAGTTGGGTTTTTTCGGGGTGGTCGTGTACACTCTGGTGCAAACTCCGCGGCGCTGCGGGCAACTCTTGAGAGCTGGCGATTTGGTTTTTTTCTGCGTTTGTTCCCGTGCTGAACGGATGAGTTGCTGAATAGTGGGCATGAGTTACGGCATTTCTAGCTTTTTGCTGAATATAGTGATTTGGCTGTATCCGCACTGAAAGTCCCTTCCCCTCTGGGGGGACGGGATGAATGAAAATAATTATGGGTAAGTGAGGATACCAGACTCTGTATTGTACACGACGCGTGTTTCTTTGGCAAGAAATTTGCGCGACCCGCGCTCAAACTTCCTTCCTTGCTGCAAGTTGGGAGGGGGCGAGCGCAACGGGAGAATGGTATGTGACATCCTATAATTTAGGCGCAACTATGATGATTGTCACAGCCGTCAGCAAAATTTATGACGATCGCAATATCGCGCTTTTGCGATCGAATTACCATTGTGAGGAGAGGCGCATTAACTCCAGCCTGGGATCGCATCACAGTCTATAGCCGATCTACATCACATAAAGTTATCTAAAATTACCGGACAATAAGAAATATACATTGAGTTGACAGCAGATGACAACCAAAGCTTATATTCCTGAATATACAATTTCCGAACTTTACTTGAACATTTGGAAATCCGGTAAGATCGATCGCACTGTGTTCCAGCAAATTCAATACGCAATTAATTCTCACAGTTTAAAAAGTTCAGAGGATCGAAAAATTGTTAGCAGGCTGCTGTATGCAGTACGGCGGGGATGGGTGTCAGTGATGGACTGAGTTGCTTCGGAGTTTTGAGTCAGGGCGCGAGATTGCTTCGTAAGTCCCCGGGCGTAGCTGCGTCAATGAGTTTTGAGATTGCTACCCACTTGCCATCCACAGATCACAACACACACGGGGTGCAGGAGTTGTGAGCTAAAATCTCATCCATAAAATTTAGAGGACTCCCAAATAGATGCACCCCTGTGGAAAGGCAATATTAAGGTAAAAGGATAGGGTATGTTTAATTCTACAGAACTTCTGATCGAGGCTTTCATCGAACAACTTCAGAACGGTTACAGCCGCACTTACGGAGGCTACAAATCAGACTATGCTGACATTATTGCCTGGGTGGGGGCAATGGCGTTAGAAAACATCGCCAACAGCGACGCTCTTTATCACAATGTAGAACACGCCATTTGCATTAGCTTAGTCGGTCAAGAAATCTTGCGGGGAAAACACATTCGCAAGGGCGGAGTTTCCTGCGAAGATTGGCTGCACTTCATCATTTCTTTGCTGTGCCAAGACATCGGATATGTCAAAGGAGTTTGCCGGCAAGACCAAGAATCAGAAGGATTATATGCTACAGGAAAAGATGGCATGAGAATTGCACTTGCTCCCGGTGCAACGGCGGCCAGCCTAGCTCCTTACCGAGTTGACAGAGCTAAATTGTTCATTGACGAGCGCTTCGGCAACCACAAGCTAATTAATGCTGAGATAATTAAGCAGAACATAGAACAGACTCGTTTCTCGGTGCTTGACGGTAACACAGACGAGGATGCAGTTAATTACTCTAGTTTAGTGCGCGGTGCTGACTTGATAGGTCAGCTCAGCAACCCGCAATATTTGCAGAAAATTGGCGCGCTGTTTTACGAGTTAGAAGAAAGCGGTGCTACTAAAGTTTTGGGCTATCGACATCCGGGCGACTTGCTGCAAAGCTACTCTAAGTTTTACTGGAGCGGTATTTATCCTCACATCAGTGAATCTCTCGGTTACTTGCAGTTGACGCAGGAAGGCAAACAGATTGTTGCTAGTTTGTACGCTAACATATTTCGGATGGAACACCAACGTTGCGATTCTTCTGAGGTTGCTTAATTGCAAAAGTGAATTCAGCAGTCAGCCGTCAGTTGTCAGTTGTCATTGGTTATTTTTAGGTGCTAATAACTAACAGCTCATAACGAATAAAAAAGCACAAATCACCAATTACCACCAATTACCAAGTGCCGAAGTTTATTTGATTCAACTCAACTAATTTCCTCCTTCATTTCCGAATGATATCTGGGACACAACCAATTGCTGGGTACCAAAGAAGGCCATCCCTCCCGTAGCGCTTCCAAACAAACAGCTCGCACAGTTAACTGACAGTCAAGCAGTTCTACCCCAGCTTTTTCAACTTGCTTTTTGCCAATTTTTAAAATAGATTCATCGCTAAATTCAAAGGTTTTGTGACACTGAATGCAAACCAGATGGTGGTGGTGGTGCAATTCGGGAAAATTCAGTTCGTAATGTTTGTGTCCTTCTGCTAATTCTAGTTCACGCAAAATTCCTATTCTTGCTAATAAATGCAGCGTTCGGTAGACAGTAGACAAGCCTATTCGTTCTCCTTTATTCTGCAAAGTCTTGTATAATTCTTCCGCACTTAAATGATTGCCTTGTGGCAGATTTTGAAAAACACTCAAAATAGTTTCTCGCTGGGGAGTCAGGCGGCAGCCTCTTTGGTTGAGTTCGACTTTGAGTGAGTTAGCACTGTATAAATTCATGTCGGAAAAAATAAAAAAGTTGAACGAGGATTGTCATGGATTATCTGTTATTTATTCGTGCTATTTTTTAGATGCTCCTAAAGTATATTTTCCGTGAGAATCCATGTAAATTTAGACTCCAATAGGGTATAGACTCCCGCCCAGAAGACGATGAGGCCGGCGTGGGCGACGTGGATACGGAGCAAACGGCCCGAAAGGTTGATTAAGCCGGCGTTGCCGACCCACCAGGGAAATGATTTTCCTTCGGCTGGGAAGGATTTTGCCATGCTGGTCACGGCGATTTACCTCTTGAGAAAGATGCCAGGGGGGTTTTAAGCGATCGCAGGTTATTGATATAGATAATCAACAATTTTAGTATTTTAGTCAAGGGGTATTTGAGAAAAATTTTCACTGATTTGAGTTCTGGTATGTAAATCAGTAGGAAAAAACATCGTTTTATCACGATTATGACTGTTTTTGGCGCTTGAGCGGAGTTTGGCCTCTCGTTAGCAAAAATAACAGCTAAAGGAATACCTCTAAATTTATTGATAAATAATATTATTAAGGAGTATTATGGCTAGAGTATTGTTTAAGTAGGGCTTGCCGAAAAAGCCTAAAACCTTTACAGAGAAAGACTTTGACTGGTTTGAACGCTCCGCGTGTGCAAGCTT
>NZ_JAUBOQ010000071.1:0-25093 GCF_036700325.1 Microcoleus sp. Z1_B2 | reverse complement strand
TAAAATCTAAAATCTAAAATCTAAAATCTAAAATCTAAAATCTAAAATCTAAAATCTAAAATCTAAAATCGATTGACCTCCCAAGCTAGCCATCTTGCAAGGAATAAAATTACTCTATCACTTTTTAAACACTTAATTCCTTAAATCAATATAAATATAGTTGACATAATTCATAATTTGTGAATAGGAGAATTTGTCAAAAAAACTCCGACCTCCCAAGCTAGTCCTGTAGGTCGGCGGAGCATTCTATCAAACCTGCGATCTGAGAAATAAGTAAATTTTGATAGAGATTTACATTTTATTGAGCTGCGATCGCAATTCTTCCAACTCAGCATCAATCACCGGGCTCGACTCCGAGCTACTAGCTGCTGCCGTTTTACCCGCTGCAGGCAATTGACCTTGAGACACAGAACCCCCGGTAAGTTGAGCTTTCATCTGAGCCAACTCGTCGTCAACATCACCGCCGCTTTCAAGCAAGCGGAACTGTTCCTCTAAATTGCTGCCGCCGGCGGCGAGTTCTGCCGAAGCCCCCGCGCGAGCTTCAATCTGCAAAACTTTTTCTTCCATGCGATCGAAAGCTGCCATTGAACTGCCAGTATTCAGGGAGCCAATGGAATTGTTGAGCTGTTCCTGAGCTTTAGCAGCGGATATCCTCGCTTTGAGCATATCCTTCTTAGTCTTAGCTTCGGAAATTTTGCTCTCTAAACCGATCAAGTTACGCTTGAGACTTTCCACCTGAGCCGATTGCTGATCCAGACTGGCTTTCAGCGTAGCCGCCGTTTCAGCGTGAGACTTTTTGCGAACTAGCGCTTCCCTGGCCAAAGTCTCGTCTCCTTTTTGCAGGGCTAGCTGAGCGCGCTGCTGCCACTGGTTAGACTGAGATTCAGCTTGATTGTACTGAGTCTGGGTACGCTTTTGAGTGGCGATCGCGCTGGCAACGGCCTGACGCAACTGCACCAAGTCTTCCTGCATATCCGTAACAGACTGTTCTAAAATCTTTTCCGGGTCTTCAGCTTTGTTGACCAGATCGTTAAGATTGGCTTTGACGACTCGGCTAATGCGGTCAAATAATCCCATAATGCTATTTTTCCTGGGTGAGGTGTACGAAGTAGGCGGAAAGCAGGCTTGATAGCCCTAGCCCGCAGTTGTGAAATTCACTCTGGTCAGATTTTTAGTGCGATTTAGTTTTTGGCAATTTTTGCAGACAGATAAATCCAGTTTAAAGCGATCGAGTAATGTGATGCAGGCAAGCTTATTCATGCACCTACCTCTTGAGTTTAACTTCGATCCGGGAATTCCCCAACAGGCTTCGAGCCATCTCTAGCTAGGCTGTTGAGAAGTTTTTGCTCGTCCCGACTCTTGTTCTGTTGTCTGGGGTTCAGGATGCGGGCGGCTCCCTCGACGGCAATTTGGGTGTATTGTTGCCCGGAAGCATTTGTGCTTTCATCGCCGCCAACTCGGTATCCACATCGTCGGCGCCTTCGAGAGAGAGAAACTTCTTTTCTAAATCATTAGTTCCGAGTTCTGCGATTGCTTCGGAGCGAGCTTCTAGCTCCATGACTTTCTCTTCCATCCGTTCAAACGCGCTCAAAGCGCTGCCGGTACTGAGATTGCCCATCATTTCTTGCAGCCTTTCCGACGATGCGGCCGATCGAGCTCGGGCAATGTACATATCTTTTTTAGATTTTGCCTCGGAAATTTTACTTTCGAGCGTCCGCATATTTTCTTTAAGTTTAGTCACAACAGCCGATTGCTGATCCAGACTGGCTTTCATCGCCGTTGCCGTTTCTTGATAAGATTTCTTGCGCGTCAGAGCTTCCCGCGCCAAATTTTCCTCGCCTTTTTGCAAAGCTAGCTGCGCCCGCTGATGCCATTCTGCTGCTGTAGACTCAGCTTGGGAGCACTGGCGTTCAGTGCGTTTTTGAGCTGCAATCGCTCCTGCCACAGCTTGTCTGAGCTGCACTAAGTCTTCCTGCATATCCATTACAGCCTGTTCCAGAATTTTTTCTGGGTCTTCGGCAGCCCCGACCAAACTGTTAATATTGGCTCGAATCACTCGCCATAGGCGATCGAATAATCCCATTTTGCCAGTCTCCCAATTTTAAACTTTAGAATTAAGACAGAGAAATCACCATTAAAAATTAAAAATGAATACTCATCAATCGTCTTTTTAATTTTTAATTGTGAAATTTTAATTCCCTCTAAGTTAGGTCGTCATGATTATTTTTAGGATGGGTAGGGCGCGAGCATTACCCATCAAAACTGAGCAAATGTTGGGTGAAGCGAAACCGAGGGTTCGTGCCTCGGCCCAACCTACTCCCCGATCATTAGTTTAATTGTCTTTGCCTAATTTATGGTTGATAGTATTGTGGCTTCACCCCTTTTTCTTGGAGTTCTTTCACCAAACGTTCTGCTGAGGCAGCATCGTTCAAAGCCCCCATTTGGATCTTGACACCCTTTGAGAAGTTTCGCACGTAGGCATCGGGAACAGCGGTTCTGGCTTGCTGCAGCGATTTTTCGTCGGTGTAATCGGTGACAACGTAATAGAAACCGTCGGCGGCCCGTGCAGGTCTTCCCAGCGGGGGTGTGGCGGCTGGGGATGCGGCGGCTGGGGATGCGGCGGCTGGCTGGGCTGGGGAGGCTGGCTGGGCTGGGGAGGCTGGCTGGGCTGGGGAGGGTGTTGGAGGCAGTGTCGGCAGTGTCGGCACTGGCTGGGCGGCGCTGGGGCTGGGAGTGGGAAGCAAAGCCGTGCTCAGATTGTTGAGTCCTTGTTCCCTGCCTCTGGCCGGGTTGCCGTCTTCTGTCGGAATCGGCACAGCCGCGCCCGGGCCCGGAGGCGCTGGCGGAGTTGGCGGGATTGATGCTTTTGGTGACGGGGAAGGAATCGGGCTGACTGTCGGCTTGACATTGCTGAGAGTGCTCAAATCTAGCTCGACAAATTCCTTGGATACCAGATTGGGAGCTTTCGGTAGTTCCTTGGTGCTGGTATCAGAGATGGCAGTAGAGGCGCGACTGTTGCTGGGAGAGGGTGAGGTGCGATCAAGCAAACGGTTCAGGCCGGCAATCTTAACTAGATTTGACGGGTACATGACTGCGTAGCCCAAAGCTGTGCATGACAGCAAAAACAGCAGCATCGAACTCAGTCCCAAGGGAGTTAACAAACTGGCGGCTAAACTGCGTTCTACTGTAGGCTCAGCTTTTGACTCGTCCAAACTTTCGATCAGTTTTTCGCTTGATTCGAGATACTTGTGGGGTGCCTGGGCACTGCTAGATAATTTTGTGCCACCCCTGGTAGTTGCTAGCGGGGCATCGCCCTGAGTGCCGGCAAGGGATAGCGGCAGCGATAGGGGCTGCTGGGTTTCCTCCGCAGTCTCCGGCGGCAAATTTTGGGCTAGCTGTTGCTCGGTTGTGGCTGTTTGCTTGCCGCTACGAACTGAGGGCGACACCCACTGTTCGGCGCGCCTCCTGTGCCTTCTGTATGTTGTCAGTTCTGCTTCTAGGTTTACATCTAGACTCCCCAGGACTGCTTGCAAAGCAGGGTTGATTGGGGTTGAAGAGGATTGATGATTTGGGGATTCAACCGAAGAACGCTTACTCATTAGCAAAACTCCTACCGCCTCTGAATTAATTTTAATATTTTGATTGTAGAGATAAACAAGAAGGTTGAAAACTTGCCTATTTTATGATTAGCTACTTTTGGCGTCAATGCAACAAGGGCCCGATCGCCGGCAGCTATTTTTCATTTTCATTTGAAAACTTAATTGTTGCTGTTTCCCGGAGGCTGCTTACCGACACTCTCAGCCAATTTTTGTATCCTGAGCTACCGCTTATTTGTGACCTTTCATACTCCTTGGGTATTTGTACTTTTTCTTGATCCCTAACGCCTTTATAAACTTTTAACCTATGTTTTTACCTATACAATGAGCAAGCACCGAGCTAATTGTTTCTATATATAACGAGATTATAAATAAATTATAAAATTTAATTATGCTTTGGGGATCGCTACAACCCAGACAGCATAAAGGTTGGGATGCTCTAAGGCAGACTAGCTCTGCAAGGGACAATTAGAGATGAAAATGATTTCCCTAAGAACTTTTATGCAAACCTCATTAACTTCACCTTTAACTTCAGCTTGTGGTCACTGCCGTCACTATACCCCTGAAGGCAGACGCGGGGGTGTTTGCGCTTTATTAGGCGGGCCGATTCAAAGTCACTGGAAAGCTTGTGCTTTAGCGGTTTCGCCTTTTAGGTCATCTTGGGAAAACATAGAAGAAATTGGACTGTGGCCAGAATCGACTCTGACGCTGCAGGATGCCACCGTCACTCTTTCTGAGCGCAATGCCTGCCAGCTTACAGGCACAACGTTAACCGAAAAATCCGCTGCAGCAGTCTCAGTTTAGTTCGTCGGCTGCCCTGCTGCTCATACCATTTTCGATTTTCGATTTTCGATAGGGGAATCACCGATCATTATCATGGTTTGCATCTGGCAAAGCAGTTTCATTCTTTTTTGGCAACAGGTATCAATACTGACACTTTTGGACTACAGGGTGCATTGGGCTTTACTAACTCAGAAAAATCAGCAGCATCTACTTTAATATGAGCGCATAAAAAAACTGATTTCTCCATCCAGTTATGGCAGCCAAGGATATTGACTAAAATCAGGTTCCCGTTTTTCTAAAAAGGCTTGTTTGCCTTCGGCGCCTTCCTGGGTCATATAGTACAGCAAAGTGGCATTTCCCGCCAGTTCTTGCAAACCGGCTTGACCGTCGCAGTCGGCATTAAAAGCGGATTTCAAGCAGCGAATCGCGATCGGACTTTTTTCGAGAATTTCCGCAGCCCACTGAATCCCTTCTATTTCTAGTTGTTCGACGGGCACGACGCAGTTGACTAAACCCATTTCTAGGGCTTGCTGCGCGCTGTACTGGCGACACAAAAACCAAATTTCTCTGGCTTTTTTCTGGCCGACTACTCTGGCGAGATAGCTAGCTCCGAAACCACCGTCGAAACTGCCGACTTTGGGGCCGGTCTGTCCGAAAATAGCATTGTCAGCAGCGATCGTCAAGTCGCAAATTAAGTGCAGAACGTGACCCCCTCCAATTGCGTAGCCTGCAACTAAAGCAATTACAACTTTGGGCATAGATCGAATTAACTTCTGCAAGTCGAGCACGTTCAACCGGGGTATGCCACCTTCGTCTACATATCCCGCCGAACCCCGCACGCTTTGGTCGCCGCCGGCGCAAAAGGCGTATTTCCCGTCTGTATGAGGCCCCGCACCGGTGAACAGGACAACGCCGATTTTTGTGTCTTCGCGGGCATCAGTAAAGGCATCGCACAGTTCCAGAACTGTTTTGGGACGGAAAGCGTTCCGTTTGTGAGGTCGATTGATGGTAATTTTGGCGGTGCCACCACTTTTGTGATAGAGAATGTCTTCGTAGGTTTTGGCGGTTTGCCATTCAATTTGCATAATCAATCAATTTTAGATTTGACACCAAGCTGGGTCTATCAAGGCAGCGACAAGTCGCTTTTAGATTTTAGAGGCATTCGGTTCAATGGGATACAAGGGTCGATCGACTCTTGCAAAAAAAAAATCAAGCGGGACTTAGGCCGAAACCAGGTTTTTGAGCAACATACGCCGTGCAGCGCTCTTGGTAGGTAAGAGCGCCCAATTCCCATCTCCAATGGAAACAGCGTCAAATCCTCGAAATCCTCTCTCACTACTTTGTACTGCCCAAAAATTTATAGGGGCTGGATTATTGGCGGAGTAAAATACTCAGCAAGTGCTTTGCTGCTTTGCCAAATACCGGATCGCGGGACTCAAATTCGCTGGGATCGAGTAAAGCTTGAACTTCGGCAAAAGCTTCTGAGTCGAGGGTTCCTTCTTTAGTAAATAAAGTGTCTATGACTGCAATGTGTCGGGAGTCGAGGCCGAGCCGATTGGCGATCGACTGTAAGTACATTTGCTCCCGCAGGTCGATGTGTCCGTCGGCCGCTGACATTTCGTAGCCGGAACCGATGAGCAACAGTTTTTCTGATTCTGAGAACAAAGCTGTCAGGGTTAGCAATTCCGTGGGGTTGAAGTAAACCTGCTGTTTCGATACTCCTTTGACAAGGCGCTGAATTAGTTCTACCCGATCGCGGTCGCCGCTGGCAAAGGCTTTGAGAGTCTTTTGCAGGCGTTCTTCTTCTTCAACTGCGATCGTCCTGTCAATAATCATCACTCCGCGCAGGATGGAAATCAGAGCCGTCAGAAACACTACCAAAGGAGTGATATCTTGTTCGCGCAGCTTTTGCCGACTAATGCGGCACAACAGCTCAACAATTTCAGTGGTAATCGTAGTGGTGTCCATAATTAAAGACTCTCGATTAAGCTGTAATGTAACTTTCTTTATCGATCTTAAGTTTTTCTGTTACTTAGGGATGACGTGAATTATAAAGCTGAGCCGTTGTCTATTAGTGAGACTACTTATTTTATTCACAAACGTTGGATGACTAGGGCTGTGGAACTGGCGCAAGCAGCCGGTGATGCTGGTGAAGTACCCGTGGGTGCTGCAATTGTTGACGGTACTGGCAAATTGATTGCCGAAGCGCAAAATCGGCGAGAGCGAGATTGCGATCCGACTGCTCACGCTGAAATCTTGGCTTTGCGCGCGGCAGGCAAAGTTTTGCAAGACTGGCATCTCAACCAATGCACGCTCTACGTAACGCTGGAGCCTTGCCCGATGTGCGCGGGTGCGATCGTCCAAGCTCGGATTGGTTTGCTGGTATACGGAGCAGATGACCCGAAAACTGGCACGATTCGGACTGCCGCTAATATTCCCGATAGCGCGCATTCGTGTCACCGCTTAGAGGTGCTCGGCGGTATTATGGAGTCTGTTTGCCGCGATCAGTTGCTTTCTTGGTTTGAAGCGCGCCGGAAAAATTAACAGGTAAAATTTTTTACTCTCTTCGGGGCGATGTTTAATTGAAATTGATCCTTTAACTGAAATAATAGATCCGTAATTGCCCGATCAAGCTTTCCAGGCGGCCGACTGCTCTGCATTAGTGCTGTCCGGTTGGCTGAGGTTTTACCTGTGACAGATTATCTCTTGCGGGCGCGATCGCTCGATCGGCACAAGGCCAATAGCAAAACTGTCCCGATCCAAAAACTAAAGATTTGACCAACACCTTACTTTAGACTTTATATCTCGATCAAGCAGTCCAGTAAATCATCTCTAGTGAAGCCAATGCCTGCCAAGGTAGCATCTAATACCTCTCGCGTTTCTCCTTGGTTAACCTCCTTGCTCTATCCGCTAGGTCACTATGTTGTCCTACCGTTTCATTTTGGCAAGATTGAGATAACCGGACAGGAGCACTTGCCGAAAGACGGGCCTGTCATCTTAGCCCCTACGCACCGCTCCCGGTGGGATGCCCTGATGATGCCCTATTCAACGGGACAGAAGGTGACTGGACGCGATTTGCGGTTTATGGTAACTGCTGATGAGGTCAAAGGACTGCAAGGTTGGTTCATCAGACATTTGGGGGGGTTTGCTGTGGATCTCAAGCATCCGGCAATTGGCAGTCTCCGTTATGGGGTGGAATTACTCCTCGACAAGGAAATGTTGGTGATTTTTCCCGAAGGCGGTATTTTTCAGGATGGCGAAGTTCATCCGATTAAGCCGGGATTGGCGCGTTTGGCAATGCAAGCAGAGTTGAGCAAACCGGGTTTGGGGGTGAAAATTGTACCGATGAGTATCCGCTATCGCCCGCGGATTCCTCAATGGGGTGCTCAGGTAAAAATTGCGATCGGTTCTCCGATTTCCGTGGCGGATTATGCCCATGGTGGCGGTGGTAAAAAAGAAGCACGATTGTTGACAGCCGATCTCGAAATGGCTCTTAAAAAGCTTGATGAAAGTTGAGAAGGAAGAAGGTTCGGCAACGGATTTTGTAACGGATGTAAAGGATAGAAGGAAGAAGGAAGTTCGGCAACGGATTTTGTAACGGATGTAACGGATGTAAAGGATAGAAGGAAGAAGGAAGAAGGAAGAAGGAAGAAGGAATTATGATATAATGTTTTCCGGTGCTGTGGAGAGATGCAGCACTTATTTCGCTGCTTTGTTATGTCTGTATTAAGTGTGAGCATTAATGGATTGTGCTTTGAACTTTAAGCCGGGTCAAATTGTCAGTTTAGAATGTGGAGATGCGTGCCTGCATTCAGAGGTGATCCAAGTGGTTGAGGCACGTCAAATTTGTTGGGTGCGCCCTTTAATGTTAGTTGTATTACTGTCAGGGAAGGATTTATCGGCGCAATGGTCGGAAGACTACACTTTATCCGATTTGCGGGATGGTGCTGATTTGCTGTGGCCGCTGAGTTTGTTCCGGGCTGCGCTGGATACTGAGGTGATTTCGCTGTTGACTCAGTTGCAGTCTCTGGATGCTGAGAAAAAGGATGGTGCGATCGCATCTCGGCAACTTAGAGATTTTGTCGATCGAGTTTGGGAAGCTTTTCCCAGTGCTTTTCATTAATCAGATATCTGGCGTTTTGTCTATTAGTCCGCCAGGGGTTGAAAACCCCTGTCTAATAGCTAAAGCCCTCTTGGATAGAAGTAATACCCTCTTGATTCTTCAGTCCGCTTGGAGTGGACTTCGTTTGTCTAGAAGCGATTTCACTCGCCCGATTTTCTTTTCGCTTTTCGCGGACTATTCTACTAAAATACCGCGTGTGAAAGTTCTTCCGGGTTGAGATTATTGTGAATAACTTTACCGTCGCGGAACCAGACAACGCGGCGAGTTTGACGCGCTACTTCGGGTTCGTGCGTTACCATCACAACAGTCATGCCGCTTTCGTTGAATTCTGTAAAAATATCCATTACTTCTTGAGTAGTTTTTGTATCCAATGCACCTGTAGGTTCATCAGCCAGCAACAACACGGGACGGTTGACAATAGCCCTGGCGATGGCTACCCGCTGCTGCTGTCCTCCTGATAGTTGATTTGGTCTGTTTTGCAGCCGACTTTCCAGCCCTACTTTTGTTAAAGCGTCTACTCCCCGTTCCCGTCTTTCTGCTGCGGGAATGCCAGCATAAACCATCGGTAACATGACATTTTCTAATGCTGTCAATTGAGGCAACAGGTGAAATTGTTGGAAGACAAAACCTAATTTTAAATTGCGAATTCCGGCTAATTCTGATTCGGGCATTTGGGCGACATCTACGCCGTCTAAGTAGTAACTGCCGCTCGTAGGTCGATCGAGACAGCCGATAATATTCATAGCTGTAGATTTGCCGGAACCCGATGCGCCCATAATCGAGCAATATTCTCCTTGTCTTACCGTCAAGCTGACGCCGTTTAAGGCGCGAACTTCGAGGTCGCCAATCCCGTAAACTTTTGTTACATCTTCCAGACCGACAACAACTGGCTTTGAGAGGACTTGCGGGTCGAGGTCTTGGTATGTATCGGTTTGTAGTTCAGGCATTTTTTTTCTGTGCGATCGACACAACTAACTACTAACTTAACACTTCTTATCGGTTTTGGCGGCGGTCGTGGCGATCGTTTGGACGCTAATTTTAGTATCAGGCGTCAATCGATTTTAGATTTTAGATTTTAGATTTTAGATTGAAGCATTGACAAGGCCCAAAAACGGATACAAGCTCCCGACTTAAGTCGTGGAAAGATAAAAATTTTAGACCCTAGTTCAAGCTCCCAGATTTATCTGTGGGGTAAATCTAAAATCTAAAATCTAAAATCTAAAATCGACTGACTTGCGCGAGATAAATTAGGGGGGAAAGTTTCATCGGATACAGGTTTTTTATCTCTGGGTTCTGAGTCTCCGAAGGAATGAATCTAGGGGCTTGTATTCTGGATGCTTTCGGTCATTGCAAATGCACCGGAGTAGAGTGAACCAATCCCGAAGAATGGAGATTGCTTCGCGACTTTAAACAAGTGGGACAAATTGTAATTATGGAACTTACACAAAGGTGGTGAGAAACCTGGTTTTTTCACGAACATCATTCGCTACAGCGCGCATAAACCATAAAAAACCCGGTTTCTGTGGTCTTGATGCGTAAGCCCTAAATTCAACAATAGAGCTCTTGCAAAAATGCTGAGACCCCTTCCCAACCCTCCCCGAAGTCGCGGGGAGGGAGCCTAATTTTTCTTGCTTCCCCCCTTAGCAAGGGGGGACTGAGGGGGGTGTTTTTGACCTTTGCAAGAGGTCTAATTTGTCGCTTAAATGCTCTCAGGATCGATGTTCAATTCGCGCAGTTTTGCTGCCAAACGTTCGGCTCTTTGAGCTTCTTGTTCGGCACGCTGGCGGTTTAATTCCCCCTGTTCCTCCAATTCCGCATAGGAAAGAAACCTTTGTCCATCGGGTCGATAAATTTCTAACCCAGCTTCGCCCAACTCAAATCGTACTCCCAATCTCGGACTTACCCAGCCCTCCATCGGCTCAATTATTTCTAAGTTTCCTTCAATTCTTTGCCAACCGCTCAAATCGTTGCTTTCGGGATCGTAAAGGTAATATTCATCGACTCCATAGCGATTGTAAAATGAAAGTTTTTTGTACATCTTGGTTTGTCTGTCGTTGTGAGAGCGAATCTCAAAGGCAACTTGGGGAGCAATATTATCTTCGTTAAATTGCAGGTAGGAACGTCGATCGCCTTTTGGTCTGCCAAATATTACCATGACATCCGGTGCTTGAGAAATGTCTGGTCTACCTTCAACTGGATACCACAGTAAATCGGCTGCTACAAACACGTTTGGGTCGTTTTTAAACAGCGATTCGCAACCTTCTTTGATTTTGACGATTAATTTGTATTGAATTGTGCTATCTGCCATTGGTTGACCGTCGCTGCATGGATAAATAATTTGTTCGGTCGTGACTTGCATGGTGGTTGTCTCCGAGAACTATAATTAGCTATTTCCTCATCTGCCGCAGAAAAAAAATTTACATTTTTATATGTTTCTTGTCGGTCGCTTGTGCTATAGTCTAATAATGGGAGTGTGAGCAATTTTAAAATTAATGCAAATATTCCTATTATTAAATAATACCTCAGTAAGCGCAAAAAGTAAAGTAGTTGACCCCAAAAAAAACAAAATTTTTTTGAGATATCATTAAGAAAAGTAAAGCGTAAAATTGGTAAGTGGGCGATAAGAAGGTACAGACAATTATGACATACGACTACGACTTGTTTGTGATAGGTGCGGGTTCCGGCGGATTGGCGAGTTCCAAGCGAGCAGCATCCTACGGCGCAAAAGTGGCGATCGCCGAAAATGACTTAGTAGGCGGAACCTGCGTAATTCGCGGCTGTGTCCCCAAAAAACTCATGGTGTACGCCTCCACATTTTCGCACCTTTACGAAGATGCGGTGGGCTACGGTTGGAGTCCAGTAGAAAGCAGCTTTGATTGGGAAAAACTTGTCACCACGGTAGACACAGAAGTGCGCCGACTCAGCAAACTGCACATCAGCTTTCTTGAAAAAGCCGGAGTCGAATTAATCTCAGGATACGCCAAATTTATTGACCCCCATACCGTCGAAGTTGGTGACAGAAAAATCACCGCCGCCAAAATCTTAATTGCAGTGGGCGGTGAAGCCCATCGCATTGACATTCCCGGTATCGAACACGCGATTACTTCCCGTGAAATCTTCTTGCTAAAAGAGCAGCCAAAACGCTTAGCAATTTGGGGCGGTGGCTACATCGGCGTCGAATTTGCCTGCATCATGAACGGGTTGG
Organism: Microcoleus sp. Z1_B2; assembly: GCF_036700325.1. Classification (NCBI taxonomy): domain Bacteria; kingdom Bacillati; phylum Cyanobacteriota; class Cyanophyceae; order Oscillatoriales; family Microcoleaceae; genus Microcoleus; species Microcoleus sp. Z1_B2. Next base: position 13,386 of record NZ_JAUBOQ010000071.1, on the reverse strand, counting down.
GAAGCCAAGTAACTCAAATCATCCGGCGCGATCAAATTTTGCACTACTTCGACGCAGAAATTCGCGCCAACGTGCAAGAAGGAATGATTAAGCACGGAATCGAATTTTTGACAGAAAGCTCGATCGCACAAATTGAGAAAACCCCAGAAGGTTTAAAATTAACTCTGTCGGGAAAATCTGAAGGAACGCTAATAGTAGACGCCCTGTTGTGCGCTACCGGGCGCTTACCAAATTTAGAAAAATTGGGTTTAGAAAATGCGGGGGTAGAAACCGATAAAGGTGCGATCGCAGTTACCAAAGACAGCCGCACCAGTCAGCCCCACATTTTTGCAGTGGGAGATTGCACCAACCGCATCAATTTAACGCCAATTGCGATCGCCGAAGGCCGCGCTTTTGCAGATACTGAATTTGGTAATAACCCCAGATCGATCAGTCACGAAAATGTTGCATCAGCAGTATTTTCGCAGCCGGAAGCAGCTACAGTTGGCTTAACAGAAGAGGAAGCTAAAGCCAAGTTTCCCGAATCAATTAAGTGCTATACAGCCAAGTTTAGACCCATGTTTCATTCTTTGACAGGTGCAGATGAGAAAACTTTTGTCAAGTTAGTTGTTGAAACTAATACTGACAGAGTTTTGGGTGTGCACATGGTTGGGAAAGACGCGGGCGAGATTATTCAAGGAATGGCGATCGCGGTTAATATGGGGGCTACGAAGAAAGACTTCGACGCGACTATTGGCATTCACCCATCGACTGCTGAAGAGTTTGTGACTCTGCGGTAAAGCGGGGGAAGCAGTCAGGGGTTTAAACCCCTGGCTAATAGCTAAAGTCGGTTGAAACTGAAATCTTGCACCAATCTCAATAAAGGGCTATTGGTGGGGTTGGGGCGGGTTTATTTAACCTATCTGCAACCGGAGAGGCTGTTGGCGAACCCGCCCCTACAGGTAATTGCGAATGGTGCAAGATGTGAGTTAAAACTGACTGAAGAACAACATTCTTAAAAATCTTTAGGGGCGGGTTCACCAATAGCTTAAACAGATACCCAAAGAGTCAAAAACCGCCCCCACCCCGCGATAAATTCCTTTATTTATATTGGTGTAACATCTCAGTTTTAACCGACTGAAGAGTAACATTCTGATTTTTTGTATAGCAGATTAATGAGTAATTCAACCAAACAAAACAAAATTTTAGCATTCTATCTCGGTCAGCAGCCTGATTCTCAAGGTCGGGCGATCGAGGATATTTGGTCGTGGGATTACCAGAAGCTGGAATCCGTGCACAATTACATTCAATGGCTGTTTCCGCTGAGAGAAAAGAGTCGCTTTAATTCCAGTGCTCCAACTTTAAATGATGAGGTAATTAAAGCTTTTAGAACAAGTGAAGAGTTGAGAAGTCGCTTATTCAAATCTCTAAAAGTCATGCTGGCGTTTTACGGGTTGGAATGCCGCGAAGGGGAAAACGCAGAAATTGTAATTGCGAAATCAGAGAAATATTTTTTAAAAAAAAGACAGTGGATTGAAAAATTTAATCACAACTATTTGCGGCTGACTAGGATTCTCACAAGTTTAACAGAGTTGGGATTAAAAAATTATGCTTTGGCTCTTTTTAAATGTTTAGATGATATCTATAATGAAGACCAAAAAAGTATTGGTTTAGAAACTTATACTTATTGGAAAAATGCTGTAAATAGTTATAAATAACATCTTGCATTATTGTTAAGAACGGGCTCTTCGGCCCGTTCCACAATAAAATTGAGTTTTGTGGAACAGGTCTCTTGCCTGTTAGGGGCGGGCTAGAAGCCCAACCTTTACTGCCCACAATAAAATTTATTTAATTTTTGTGGAACAGGCCGGAAAGCCTGTTACTGACATTGGTGCAGTTTTCCAGCCCAAGCGGATTCATGCTCAAAATAAAATTTTAAATGATTTGAACCTTTTTCGCGATCGCCCTGTCTAAACACTTCAGATAACGAACTGGTGGGGGAGACTTCACAGGTGTTAGCTGTGTCAGCCAATGTTTTAATCGATGACTGTTCCGACTCGGACTTAGTTGCTCAATGTTTAAAGGGCGATCGCACTTGCTTTCGCTACCTTTACCAACGCTACCAACTCAAAGTCAGGTCAACCCTTTACCAACTCTGCGGCCCCTCGCTTCTTGACGATTTAGCACAAGAAGTATTCCTGCGAGTCTGGAAAGGATTGCCCAAACTCAAGCACCAGGAAAACTTTTCTACTTGGCTTTATCGAATCACTTGGAATGTGGCTTCCGACCAAAGACAAGCATTTGCTAAACAGCATTCTTTTGACTCCCAACTCAAAAATCAAGAAACAATGGATCGGGTTATTCTCAAAGATAACACATCGGACTTGATGCAGTTGCACTATCAAGATTTAGTGCAGCGCGGACTGGAGCAATTGAGCTTTGAACACCGCAGCGTTTTGGTGCTGCACGACTTAGAAGACATCCCGCAAAAAGAAGTAGCCCAAATTTTGGGACTGCCTGCGGGAACTGTCAAATCTCGCGTGTTTTATGCCCGAAATGCTGTGCGGCAATTTTTGCAAAAAGAAGGTGTCAGCGAGCTATGAATAACCCAAGCAGCGACCAAGAGTTAGTTAATTTCTTGAAGCAACATCGCGCCAATATTCCTGAAGCTGCACCAGATTTAGAGCAAAAAATTCTAGCAGCAATAGAAACTAATCATGCGAGCCTTCTTAATGAAAAACACCGGGAAAAAAGGCGAGTAACTACGTCACCTAAGTCTCATGACAGGTTAAAAATATCATCTGTTTCTAAGTGGGCTGTGTCGTCTGCGATTGCTGCTAGCCTGCTACTTTTTTGGTCTGGCTACCGTCCGTTTGAGACTGCACAATTACCAGATGAGGAAACAGCTAACTTAGAAGCATTTTTAGTGACTAACTGGGAGGGTGTACTCCATGACTCTCCCCAAGAAACTATGACCGATCGCCCGCCAACAGACTGGTTGAATTTCCCTTTTTCCTCGGAAAGCGAACCGCCAACAAATAAGTAATATCAAAGAGGTAATTTTCATGTCAATTCGTCGTATTTCTGCCCTAGCCGTTTTAATGCTGACTCTCGGCAGCACAGCCGCAGCAATAGCAGTTCCTAATCCTTTAGAACCGGAAACAATTGCCCAAAATCAGCGACCAAATCGACCCGCTGGCAAGGAAGGCGGGATGTTTGAGCAACTGAATTTAAGCGCTGACCAAAAGCAGCAAATGCAAGCAGTTCGCGATCGCTACAAAGACCAACTTTCCCAGCGAATGCAAGCAGTTCGCCAAGCCCGACAAGAATTGGACACGATGATGTCCGGCACGGCAAATGCCAGCGAAATTCGTGAAAAACACCGTCAAATAATGGGATTGAGACAGCAGTTTGAAGAGGTGCAATTTGAAAATACACTCGCAATGCGAGAAGTGCTCACGCCTGAACAGCGCAGCCAATTCGCTCAACTGATGCAGCAGCGCCGACAAAATGCTAAAAACCGGATGCAAAACCGTCAAAAACCGCAGTAATAGTGCCATTTTGTTCACGGCTTATTAGAGCCCCGACTTCTTAAAGAAGTCGGGGCTGTGGGTGTTATAATTAATATTTGTTGTTAAATATCAATTACTGAATGAATTTAAAAAACCATTCGAGTTACATTTATTTACACGGATTTGCATCAAGTCCCGATTCCCTTAAGGCAAGATATTTCCGAGATTGCTTTTCGTCCCTAGAAATTGACCTAAAAACTCCCGATCTCAATCAAAACGATTTTTCCGGTCTCACCCTCACCCGCCAGTTGCAGCAAATAGAAACAGAATTTTTGCAAACCGCTAATTCGATATCCTCCCCATCGGCAGATAAGGAACAATTAGGGGGAGTTACAATAATTGGGTCTAGTTTTGGGGGGCTGACAGCGGCTTGGTTGGCCCAGCGACAATTGTCAGTAAAACAAATAGTTTTGTTAGCACCGGCTTTTCAATTTATCTCCCACTGGCTGCCGCTGTTGGGACAGCAACAGTTAGAAAAGTGGCAGTCGGAGAAATATTTGCCCGTTTACCACTACGGCGAACAAGGTTATCTGCCGCTGAATTATCAGTTTTTGGCAGATATGGCTCAATACCCTGAAGAAAAATTAATGCGGTCAGTCCCTACGTTAATCCTTCACGGCCAGCATGATACAATAATACCGATTCAAGCTAGCAGAGATTTTGCCGCTAACCGTCCCTGGGTGCAATTAATCGAATTAGAAGACGATCATTCTTTGGGAAATGTCCTAGCGGAAATTTGGGAAGCGATTCAAAAGTTTTGCCAATTCAAAAATTAAAATTTGACCAACTTGCAAGTCTTAACAATCAAATGACTCAACAAGATCGATCGACTCGCACCTTAGCCGTTGACATTGGCGGAAGTGGCATAAAAGTTATGGTTTTGGACAATGAAGGCGAGCCCCAAACGGAACGCAGCCGTTTAGAAACGCCTCAACCACCGAAACCGGAACCCGTATTAGAGGCGATCGCCTCTTTAGCAAGCGGACAAGGGGAATTTGACCGAGTATCCGTCGGTTTTCCCGGCGTCGTGCGTCTAGGCGTCATCAAAACCGCAGTGAATTTAGATCCGTCTTGGATAGATTTTGACCTAGAAACTACCCTCAAAGATCGCTTGGGAAAACCTGTGCGAGTGGCTAACGATGCCGATATTCAAGGATTGGGAGCAATTGCTGGGACGGGGCTAGAATTAGTAATTACCCTGGGCACCGGTTTCGGTTCTGCCTTATTTGTCGATGGTATCTTGGTGCCAAATCTAGAATTAGGACATCACCCGTTTCGCAAAGGGGAAACTTACGAACAGCAATTAGGGCGATCGGCATTAGATACAGTCGGTTCCAAAAGATGGAATCGCCGTTTGGAAAAAGCGCTCACCTATCTGCAAAATCTCTTTAACTGCGATCGCATTTACATCGGCGGCGGCAATACTAAAAAGATTGCTGTTGAGTTACCGCCGCAGGTTAAAATAGTACCAAATGTGAGCGGTTTATTGGGCGGGATTGCTTTGTGGCGTGATTGAATAAACAAACTTTGTGACCAAAATACCCAAATATATCAAAGAAACCGGATTTGTTACTCGGATTAAAGGCAATAATCCAGTCTTTCGGTAAAAAACCCGGTTTCTGAATCCACGACGGTTGATTTGGTTTTTTGGCTGGTGCGATGGCAGTTTAAAAAATTATTCGCCCATCGGATCGCGGTAGCGTTTGGGTTCATCCTTGCGAAAGAGATTCGCCAAACCGAGGATGCCCAACAAACCCAAAGCACCCCAATGATTGTTGTCTTCCTTGCTTTCTTGAAGGGGAGTGGTGTCTAGAATAACTCGATTAGAATCAGTATTGTTCTGTGCCGGAGCTGAGTCCGTTTGAGCCCAGGCAGGCGCTGAAGGGAGAATCGCCACACTCAAAGCTATGAGGGTAGCGGCGGCACTTTTAGATATATCGGAAGGCTTGACTTTCATACTTGGTTTCCACATATTAGCAGTTACTTTCTAAGAATAATCACTTGGCCGCAGCCGACGCATCAATCGATCGACAGAAACTCAATTCCTTCTCTCCTCTTGCTTTCGAGATAGAACAAGCTCTATGCTAAGTTCAGATGCTTCTAAGCAGATAATCTAAAATAAAAAGTCGTAAATTATACCATGCTTCCCTTTATCCGAAAAGAGTTAGCCGAACTTACCGCATACACTCCCCATCCGGGCGGCACATCAGGAGAACCAGCGCACTCGGAAAGTGCGATCGATCGCCTTGATACCAACGAATGCCCCTATGACTTGCCAGAAGAATTAAAAAAAAAGCTAGCTTGGACTTACCAGCAGTTAATTGAGACAAATCGCTATCCCGACGGAGGCCACGCAGCGCTCAAAGAGGCGATCGCCCAATACGTCAATGAATCCCTAAATGTCCCCCCCAACAAGGGGGGGCTAGGGGGGGTTACAGTGCCAAAAACCGCCATTACAGCCGACAATATTTCTGTGGGTAACGGTTCCGACGAACTAATTAGATCCATCTTAATAGCTACTTGCTTAGGCGGTACAGGCTCTATTTTCGTTGCGAATCCCACCTTTTCGATGTATGGAATAATCGCCCAAACCCTCGGAATTCCCGTTGTCAGTGTTCAGCGGAAAGAGGAGAATTTTGAAATCGATATCGAGGCGGCTAAAAGGGCCATAGCCCAAAATCAAAATCCCCCCGTGCGCGCCGTCTTTGTCGTTCACCCCAATTCGCCCACAGCCAATGCTTTGACAGCAGATGAAATAAAATGGTTGTCAAACTTACCCGAAGAGATATTAGTAGTAATTGACGAAGCCTATTTTGAATTCAGCCAAAATACTTTAGCAGACCAATTGCACCATCACCCGAATTGGATAATTTTGCGGACATTTTCCAAAGCATTTCGACTAGCATCAATGAGAGTCGGATATGCGATCGCCCATCCCGAACTTACAGCCGCCTTAGAAAAAATTCGCCTCCCCTACAACCTTCCCAGTTTCTCGCAAACTGCAGCCGAGTTAGCCCTAGCGCAGCGACAGTTATTGCTAGCAACCATTCCCGAAACTCTATCAGAAAGAGCCAAATTAATTGCAGCCCTAACTCAGCATCAAAAATTGCAAGTTTGGCCGAGTGCGGCTAACTTTGTTTACCTGCGGGCGAAAGCCGGCGAGGGCGAATCTGCCGAACAGGAACACAAACAAATCATGCAGCAGCTAAAAGAGGGAGGTACTTTAATTAGGCATACTGGAGGAGGTTTGCGAATTACGGTGGGTAGCCCGGAGGAAAATCAGCGGACAGTCGATCGCATAGGAGAAATTTTTGACAAGTCATAATATTCGGTATCCCGTTTCTGCTTAACACAAAAATAACTTGGGAGAAGATATATATGCTTCAAGGAAAGGTTTTACGGGTTGCTCGTCCAACGGATTACCTCGATCGAGTTGTTCATTTCTACACAGAGGGTTTAGGGCTGCAAATCCTCGATAGTTTTGAAAACCATGAAGGTTTTGACGGAGTAATGGTTGGGATGCCAGGAGAAAGCCACCACTTTGAATTCATCCATCAACGGGGACATATTGTAGGTGGCGCTCCAACTCAAGACAATCTTATCGTCTTTTACCTTCCTAACCACCAAGAATGGCAGCAGGTTGTTGAGCGAATGAAAGCAATGGGATTTGAGCCTGTAAACTCCTACAATCCCTACTGGGACAAAGATGGAGTGACCTTTGAAGACCCAGATGGCTATCGAGTAGTTTTGCAGAATGCCGAGTGGAGCTTGTAGCAGCGCGATCACACCATAAGGTATCTACACCAATTTATAACTGATCATTTCCTTGCCGCGCCGCCCGAAGGGTTTGAGGAAATACGCCTACTAAAAGTGCCAAAGCTTCATCGGGAATTTGTGCCACCGTTTCCGAATCCAAATATTGTTCAAACTGAGTTAAAACCATGTGTGCGCGTTCCAAAGCTGTAGGCTTTGCCGTTAACTGTTCCATTAACCGCACCCACTGCCGCCGAATTCCCAAAGCTTTCTGTATTTCTTGGGGAGAGTGAGGGCAAACCAAACAAAAATCGCCCACGGGAATAGCCTGCACAGAGTCAACATCAAAAGCGCCCCCAACGGCAGCCCCAGGCCCGGCAAACTCCGCGTGGAAACGTTTAATCAAAATTAGGCCGTTCCGGCGACGGCTATCTACCATCAACAGCTTGCCGCTGTTGATTTCTGCGAGAATGTCAGAGGAGTGGGGGTGTTCTGTCAAATCTGTGCCAAGGTTTCGATGTCGCAAGTCCGGGTCAGCAGAAAGGCCGAGGGGGACAATATAATTAGAGGTAAGATTAGAGCTGGTTGAAGTATCAATTTTTTTCTCCTCCCGCTGCCGATCGAGATTATTCATTTAAAGTTATAAATTAATACTGTCACAAGGTGGTAGTTTGAGCGCGATCGAATATCAAATGCAGGTAGAACAAGCAGTAGATACCCTGAAAGCGGATCTCCCGACGCTTTTTGAGAAAGACATCTCCTACGACATCTACACAAAAGATGTTTATTTTCAAGACCCTGTTAACAAATTTAAAGGAAAAATCAACTATCGCATTATCTTTTGGACTCTGCGATTTCACGGGCAGCTATTCTTTAACGAGATTTTCTTCGACCTGCACGACGTAGGTCAGACAGCCCATGATAGTATTGTGGCAAATTGGACTGTTCGCGGCACACTGCGGGTTCCCTGGAAAGCTCGGATTTTTTTTAACGGCTACTCTACTTATAAACTGGACAAAGACGGCTTAATTTACGAACATATCGACACCTGGGACAGAGAACCCGGAGAGATTTTAAAGCAGTTTTTCCGCAAGGGAGAGGAGGCGACCCAAGTATAAGCCAAAAAGGTCGATCGCGCCGAGCCATCAGGGCAGGCAACCGATTTAACTTATAATGGCTAAAATAATCATCATCCCTCCGATTCATTTTCTGCTATTTGTAAATTGCTAAAATGATTGTCGCCTCAGATTGATTTTCTGCTATTTGCACTCCTGAAAAATATCATGGCTGATATTGTCCAGACTGCCACCAATGCACACTCTTTCAAAACACTCGTGACTGTTATTGAAGCGGCTGGTTTGTTAGATTTATTGCAAACTCCGGCACCTTATACCAGCATTGCTTGCAGCATAATCAAACTTGCGGCATCTCTAAATTTAGTATGGTGCTTATAGGCGAACCTTACATTTTAAACTAGAGAAATTACGCAAGTGTCACAATTAGTAAGGTGGGTCAGATCCCCAACCATCGATCATCCGTCCATAACTCGGTCTAACGCACCATACAGTCGATTGGATCATGACACTTGCGTAATTGCTGAACTAATTATCCGAACCTAAAATCAATCCTGATCGCGCCGGCAGCATCAATTCTAAAAGGCGAGTTTCCCCCTCACCTTTCCAAACAAACTCGCCTTTCCCAAACAGCAATTTATCGTGAGGAGATTTAATATTAGCTGGCTCAAAGCTAATATTAGCTTCTTCTGTCGCGACATTGACAGCAACAACTATTTCCTCATCCCCCAAAATTCTGGCAAAAACGTAAACCGTTCCTTCAGCAAACAGAACTTGGTACGAACCAGTGCGGAGGGCAGCGTATTTGTGCCGCAAAGCTATCAACTGCTTGTGATAATCTAAAACATCAAGTTCCCAGCGAGCTTGTAAGGGAAAACTGCGGCGAGAATCGGGATCGAGAGCACCGGGCAAACCAACTTCATCGCCATAGTAAATGCTAGGAGCTCCGGGAAAAGTTAACAGCAGCAAAGTTGCGATTTCGACACTAGCTTTATCCCCTCCTGCAATTGTTAACAACCTCGCAGTATCGTGACTGGCCAACAAATTAAGTTGAGTTAGCTGTATTGGCCAGGGGTACAGTTCCAAAACCTGCTGAATTTTGTCGCCGTACTCTTTAGCAAAAAGCGGCGGATAGGGATGGTAAGCACGGCCTTCAATTTGAGTTAAATCTACCCTGTCCCCTGCTGCAAAAGCAATAGTCGGTGCAGCAAAAAGATAATTCATTACCCCGTCAAATTGAGTACCGTCGAGCCATTCTCTCGCATCTTCCCAAACTTCGCCCACAATGTAAGCTTCGGGATTAACTGCTTTAACTCTGTCTCGAAATTCTTGCCAAAATCCCGGAGTTTTAATTTCAAAAGGAACGTCCAGCCGCCAGCCATCGACGCCGAATTTAATCCAATATTCGGCGATTTCCATGATGTATTCTCGCACTTCTGGATTCTCGTGATTGAATACAGGAAGAGCTCGATTCCCATCCCAACCGGCATAATTAGCAGGAAAATTGCCGTCGTAAGCGGATAGCGGCCAGCCTTCAATTTTAAACCAATCAAGCCAAGGAGAACCGGGGCCGTTTTCGAGGATATCGTGAAAGAAGAAAAAGCCGCGGCTGGCGTGGTTGAATACGCCGTCGAGGACAACTTTGATATTGCGATCGTGAGCTGCGTCTAGAAGCTCTTTAAAAGCCGGATTGCCACCCAACATCGGATCGACTTGATAGTAGTCGTGGGTGTGGTAGCGGTGATTGCTGGCCGACTGAAATATGGGGGTGAAATAAATTGCGTTAATGCCTAAGTCTTGCAAGTAGTCTAGCTGTTCCATCACGCCCCACAAGTCGCCGCCTTTGTAGCCTTGCAGGGTGGGGATTGCGTGCCATTCTTCCCACATGAAGTTTTGCAGCATGCGTTTGCGAGGCTGTTTGCTTTTGGCGAAGCGATCGGGGAATATTTGGTAGAATACGGCGTTTTTAACCCAGTCCGGCGTTTGAATTTGCATACACTTTTTCTAGCTTTTACCGCTTAGGCTACAGTAGCAGAGGTTTCTAGGGTATCTAACTTTTGGTAGAGAATAGACATTTTCTCCCTTTTTGTCGATCGACAAATTGTAAAAAATCACACAAATTTGCAGTCAATCTAAGATGGAAAACTGACTCTACCTAGCAATTTATCGTCCCGACGGGCAGCGCTTCTTGAGTGCTGTGGACTCGGACAAACTCAGGTAACAGAAACGCCCGCTAAAAAAACCGGATCACTCACATTCAAGCAGAACCATGCGAGGAAAGGATCACACAGAGTGTCAATCGATTGCGCGATTTTAGATTTTAAATTTTAGATTTTAGAATTGAAGCATTGACTTGCGCGAGATAAATACGTTCGGCAAGTTACATAGGATACAGGTTTTTTATTTCTGGACGGATGAATCACGTGGCGGGTATCCTGGATTTTCGGTCAGCGGGCGTGGCAGTGCGATCGACTACCTGCCTTAAAAAAGAACAACAGCGCCATGAGCCTCGATAGAGAAATTATGAAAACGGGGAATTTACCCAACAAACTTGTTATTAACAGCCAAAACCCCGAACCTTATTCTTTCCTTAAACTGCCGTTATTTATTGAAAGGTATTTTAACTCACAACTCAAAACTTTTTAAATATCGATTATGGATTGATGGGTATTTTAACTCACCACTCAAAACCCCTAACTCCAGCCCCGCACACAATCCAACTCTTCTAAACCGGGTTTTATAACTCTTATTGAGGGTTTGAAGAAGTATTTGGATTAAACAACCCGGTTTCTGTGTAAGCGACTCAACTCATAACTCAAAACTCAAAACTTCCTTGCTCCCCCCCCTTGTCAAGAAGCCCTCACCATCCGACACTGTACTTGGAGAGTTAATCGACCCTAGGGAGAAAGTTCCTTGAAAAAAGTTTTAGCCATCATCCTCGGTGGCGGTGTAGGCACCCGCCTTTACCCCCTAACCAAATTGCGAGCCAAACCCGCAGTTCCCCTCGCAGGCAAATATCGCCTCATCGATATTCCTCTGAGCAACTGCATCAACTCGGAAATAGTCAAAATCTACGTCCTCACGCAATTCAACTCGGCATCCCTGAACCGTCACATTGCTCGCACCTACCAGTTTTCCGGCTTCACCGAGGGATTTGCGGAGGTTCTCGCCGCCCAGCAAACTCAGGAAAACCCCAACTGGTTTCAAGGGACAGCCGACGCAGTTCGCCAATATCTCTGGCTGCTAGAAGAGTGGGACGTTGACGAATACTTGATTCTTTCGGGCGATCACCTCTACCGCATGGACTACCAGAAGTTTGTGCAGAGACACCGCGAAACCAATGCCGATATCACCCTCTCGGTTTTGCCTATGGACGAGAAGCGGGCCTCGGATTTTGGTTTGATGAAAATAGACGACAACGGCCGCATTGTTTCTTTCAGCGAAAAGCCAAAAGGCGATGCGCTCAAACAAATGCAGGTGGATACTACTAAACTGGGACTGACAGCGCAGCAGGCTCAGGAAAGTCCTTACATTGCTTCGATGGGGATTTACGTCTTCAAAAAAGAAGTTCTGATTAAACTTCTGAAAGAATCTCCCAACCAAACTGATTTTGGTAAAGAGATTATTCCGAATAATGCCAAAGACCACAACGTTCAAGCTTATTTGTTTGACGATTATTGGGAAGATATCGGAACCATTGAGGCTTTTTACGATGCTAACTTGGCTCTGACCAAACAGCCTCAGCCGCCTTTCAGTTTCTACGATGAAAATGCGCCGATTTATACTCGCCCGCGTTTCTTGCCGCCGACTAAGCTTTTAGATACTCACGTGACGGAATCGATTATTGCTGAAGGCTGCATTCTCAAACAGTGCCGGATCGACCATTCTGTGTTGGGAGTTCGATCGCGCATTGAAGCTGGATGTACAATTCAAGACACCCTGGTAATGGGTGCTGACTTCTACGAACCCGACGCCGAACGGCATTCGAGTTTGGACAACGGCGGCGTCGCCCTCGGTATCGGTGCAGATACTACAATTCGCCGCGCGATTGTGGATAAAAATGCCCGCATCGGCCGCAATGTTCAAATAATTAATAAAGACGGAGTGGAAGAAGCCAACCGCGAAAACCAAGGTTTTTACATCCGCAGCGGCATTATCGTAGTCCTGAAAAATGCCACGATTCCTGATGGAACTATCATTTAGTTATTAGTCATTAGTCATTAGTCGTCAGTCATTCGTTTTTTAAGTTAAAATCTGTTACCTGCTTTTCAAGTGACTGATGATAAATAAGTAAATTAGTGACAGATCACCAATGACCGATGACTGATGACTGATGACTAAATTCATTCTTTTTTTTGTTGATTATTAATTCCCACCACTGATGCGAGTTTGTCTAAATACTTGACTTTATTCAAAGGCTCGCGTATTAATAAGCGAGAGTCTCTGTTACTGTCTGCCGCGATACAGATATGTCCGATCGCCTGCGTCTAGCGAATAGCTTCTGATTCTTGTATTTGCGCTGGTAGCACGACTGACAAATGCGCTGCCCGTTTCTGAGTACCACAGCACTCTCGGAACTATCTTTCCAATCGTCGCAGCAGCCACAAGGCCAACTTAGCAAATAATTCATAATGTTAGCACCCTAGTAGCGTTAAAAGCTTATCGCTATACTATTCTATCTTAATGTTTTATAAAAATGTGTGATTTAGCTAACAGACAGCAAAGAAATTATGTTATATTAGTTGGATTTAAATCTATTCAGAGGTTGTAAAAATAAAATTTTATAGGACGGATCTGGGGTGAATAAAAAATATCTAGGAATTTTGTGGAAGAACGGCGCAATTTAGGGTATTATATAGTCACAATTTAGAAACCAGATTTGACCGAACTTGCTGATGAAAACCTGCTAAGGAATGAGAATTAAATAACTTTCACTCTTGAAAGTGGGATGGGCGTCCCGCCCGTCCAAAAAGGACGGGCGGGACGCCCATCCCACAATAACAATTAAA
>NZ_JAUBOQ010000070.1:25734-27533 GCF_036700325.1 Microcoleus sp. Z1_B2 | reverse complement strand
TCGCAGCGGAGTCAGGCTAACCGTCCCTGGATAGGAGAACCTATCCATTTAGGCTAAACGAATCGCACACCGGACATGATATAATATCATGTCAAGTCGAGCGATCGCGATTTTTGTAGGGGTTCCCCTCACCAACAATACCTGCCAATAATTGACCATCTCAAAAACCCGCCCCCACCGGGATATTATGGTTAATCGATCGGACATGATATTAGCGATCGTTCTGATACAACCGGATTCCATATTATCTACAAACCAGGTAGTCCAATTACTGTAAAATCCTGTTGAGTGATGAGATTAGCTGGCACACCTTTTAGGCTAGCTAAGATTTGATCCGTGTTGGCAATTTTGATAAAAGTTGTAGTGTTTTCTTCAACTATGCTGAGTCGATCGACCGTTAACCCTCCCGTCAAAATTAATAAATCTTCACCTTGCGTAAAATCAGCGATGACATCGCGGCCTTCTCCCGCAGTCAAGAAAAAGTAATCGCGCCCGCTTCCCCCTTGCAGCGTATCGTTTCCGAAGTCTCCCCTCAACCAGTCGTCGCCAATTCCCCCAATCAAAGTATCATCACCATTATCGCCGTAGAGAGTATCGCTACCGTCACCCCCGAACAATCGATCGGCATCTTCATTACCAAAAATTAAATCATTGCCACTACCGCCGCACAAATAATCTTTTTGACTGCTAGCATCCCTCGCGATATTGTCAATATCTCCGAAAATCGTATCCTCGCCATTGCCGCCGCAGATGGTGTCATTTCCCAACTCTCCAAACAGCAAATCATTGCCAGAATCACCGCAAATTATATCGTTATCTTTGCCGCCGTGTAAGGTATCATTGTCCTCGCCGCCAGAAAGAGTATCTTCGCTTTCTTGTCCGTATAAAACGTCGTTGCCATTATTGCCAAAAAGCAAATCTTTTCCTGTCAAGCCACCGTCAGACGCCTCAGAAGTGCCACCAAATAAACTGTCATTACCTTCATCGCCAAGTAGGGTATCGTTGCCTTTGTCGCCCCAAACTATGTCATTATCTTTGCCTGCGATCGCCACATCAGAATCTTTACCCGCATAAATAAGGTCATTCCCAGCGTGGCCGACGAGATAGTCGTTATTTTCGTTGCCAAATATGGTGTCGCTGTCTGCATCCGCGCCAACAGTAACTGGGCTAGCAAGGCCACCGTAAATATTGTCGCTGCCGAATAAGCCCTTTAGCCAGTCGCTGCCATTGAAACCGTTGATGATGTCATTAATATTGCTGCCGGTTAGAGTATCTTTACCGTCAGTACCGTTGAGGGTATTTTCAGGGATATTCGGGCCGGGAATGGAAGTGCGATCGGCTAAAGTAATTCGATCGCACATACAGTCTTCCGAAGCAGCAGGAATTAGCGCCGGTGTGGGGGTTTCTGTTGTTGGAGATGTGGTTTGGGCGATCGAATTGTCAGTTGCGATCGGTGTTTCCCCAGGTTTAGCCGTTGGGATTGGAGTTTCTCCAGATGTCGAAATTGGTGTCGGAATTGGCGTCGGAGTTTCCGCAGGCGTCGGAGTTTCCGCAGGAATTGGCGTCGGAATTGGCGTCGGAGTTTCCGCAGGCGTCGGAGTTTCCGCAGGAATTGGCGTCGGAATTGGCGTCGGAGTTTCCGCAGGCGTCGGAATGGGAGTTTCCGCAGGAATTGGCGTCGGTGTCGGAATTGGCGTCGCAGTGGAAATAGGCGTCGGAGTTGGAATTGGCGTCGGAGTTTCCGCAGGCGTCGGAATGGGAGTTTCCGCAGGAATTGGCGTCGGTGTCGGAATTGGCGT
>NZ_JAUBOQ010000070.1:21518-25634 GCF_036700325.1 Microcoleus sp. Z1_B2 | reverse complement strand
CGCAGTGGAAATAGGCGTCGGAGTTGGAGTTGGCGTCGGAGTTTCCGCAGGCGTCGGAATGGGAGTTTCCGCAGGCGTCGGAGTCCGAGTTGGCGTCGGAGTTTCCGCAGGCGTCGGAGTTCCCGTGGGAGTTGGAGTTTCCGCAGGCGTCGGAGTTCCCGTGGGAGTTGGAGTTTCCGCAGGCGTCGGCGTCGGAGTTGGAGTTGTATCTACAATAGTCAAAACAGCACTAGAAATTGCTCCTAAATCTGCTTTGTTAGTGGGATTGTTCAGAGTTAAATTAACAGTTTCCTTCTCTTCTATCTCTGAATCATCCACAATTGGAATCGTGAAAGTTTGAGTAGTTTCGCCAATGCCAAAATTTAATGTTCCCGATTTCTGGTTATAGTCACTACCAGCATTAGCAGTGCCATTACTTGTACTGTAACTGACAGCAGCAGCCACATTAGCATCAGTGCGAGTAACGGTAATTGTGGCAAATTGACCGTTTTCATTAACGCTGTAGTTGGCGTTGCTGAAATTAAATGTGCCTGGATTAGTGAGGTTGATAATGAACGATTGGGTATCAGAAGTATCGAGTCCTTCGTTATCTCTACCGCCATTATCTCTCAGGTTTAGAGTTATATTAGCACTGCCGATCGCCCCCGGCATCGGTGTAAAGGTTAGCGTCCCCACCGAGTCGATCGCAGGTTGTACACTAAACAAAGCAGCATTATCATTCCCTACCACTTGAAAAGCCACAGTTTGTCCTGATTCGTTAGGGCCTGGAGAAATCGCAGTCGCCCATCCGGGGATGGTTTGTGGCCCCGAATTGCTGCTGAGAGTGCGATCGACCCCTTTGACAAACGAAGGTGGATCGTTGACTGGATTAACTGCGATCGAACTTGTTAAACTATTAGTGCTAAACGGCGTTGTTCCCCCAGTAACTGAAGCATTGACGCCCGCAGTACCGTTACCCACTCCGTTACTTCCATCCCATGCCCGAAAAGTAATTGTTGGTTCGCTTCCAGGGGTA
This sequence comes from Microcoleus sp. Z1_B2, assembly GCF_036700325.1. Lineage (NCBI taxonomy): Bacteria > Bacillati > Cyanobacteriota > Cyanophyceae > Oscillatoriales > Microcoleaceae > Microcoleus > Microcoleus sp. Z1_B2. The sequence goes on along the minus strand of NZ_JAUBOQ010000070.1, from coordinate 24,619 downwards.
CTGTAATAGTCTGGGTTGGGTACAAAGCGGACTCTCGCAGGCGTTTGCAGGGAAACCCCCGTCAGGTTGATGTTAGCTTGCGCCGAGTTAGTGCCGTCACCGAGGAATAGAAAATTAGGAGTTTCGTAAGGATCTATCTGGTCGCTAAATCCTGAATAATCGCGCAGCGGGCCGGTTAGTATGATATCGCTGCCATCGGAAAGAAAGTAATTGTCACCTTGAACTCTGAGAGTGTAGTTAGTAGCAATATTGGTGTTATAAGCAACATTCTCTGCTGCAACAAATAAGCCGTTGGTTTGTCCGACTAGGTTGGGAGTAATGCCGTCGCCTTGTGCAAAGATATTGCCAGAGTTTTCAGATAGCCGCTGGAAACCGATTTCAATGGCTTTGCGATCGCTAGTAACAGCAACAATGCTAAAACCCGCCCGATTTTGATTAGTGCGGGATTCCGAGATAATTTGGAGATTAAAAGACAAGCTAAAGCCTGTAGTGCGATCGAGCGGGGGAAATGACGGATTTAAAGGATTATTTGTATAGCCAGCATAAATGCTATTGTCCGCACTGCTGTTTAAATTAACTCCATTACCGCTAAAAAATTCTGAAGCTGTAGCGGTAGGAGAAGCAAAATTTGAGTTAGTCAAAGACAGCCAATTTTGAGAACTGGGAGTGTTACCAAGTAAGCCATTATAAAGAGGAGTCGGGCCGAGCACTGTTGCTGAAGTTTCCGACACTGCACCGAAATTTGTCCAAGTATTGCCATCTGTTGAAAATTGCCAGTTACCGTTAGTATTGTCTGCAGCGGTGACTGCGACACCCAAAGGATCGCCATTAGCGTCACTTCCTAACTCGCTAGTGATGTTAAAAATACTAAAGCCTGTGTTAGCGACGCTGGGTATATTTTCATTAATTGCGATCGGCGGATTAACATTAGGAGTTGCCAAATTGGGAGCAATGTTAACCGATCGGTTGCGGAGACTGTTAATATAAATACTGTTAATTCCGCCGTTGGGCAAACCCAAGGAGCCGGGACTATCTATAGTATAACTAGCAGTTCTGTTGATGCCGCCAATAGCGCTGGAAAACTCAACATTACCCCCGTTGGGTGGTGCTGGAATTTGCACCTTAGCTGCACTCCCAAAGGCTCCGTGAGTTCCTGTTCCTGGACTCCTCCAGGCGATCGAATCTATTGTATCGGTATTTGTAGTGCTAGCATTATCAACATAAACAACATCTGACTCCGCGAAATTCCCATGAAAATTTCCGGCTGGGAGCAGCTTTGTCAAAAATCCACCTTGGGGACTCAATCGAATGTTCCAATCGTTGTTTGTTCCCGACGGTATGGGGTTGTAGGCAATCTCTTGATCGGCAGGCGAACCGCCGATCGTAAGTATTGTTCCTGCTTTAAACACAGGAGCAATACTTGCCATATTAGTAAATCGATAAGCTGAATATTTAGCTACTGTTGGCTCAGTTGAGTCGCCTACAAAATAGCTCTGAAGCTGAGTTGCGCTTACATCTTCCGTCAACAGCAGTTCCACATACTCATTCCCCTGGAATTGCCCGTCCCGCCGGAATTCGTTAATAATTATCTGTCCCATCTAGATGCACCTAAATTTGAGATGATTATGTATTAGCTGCCAACTACTATCAATTTTTTTACATTTAATTTTTATTTACGTAAATACACTGTCAGTAGTTTCTCCGTAAAGTGGCTTTTTTAAGTCATTTTTATTACTAAAATAATACCGGGAGTGCAGAGCAGTGTCAAGCAAAAGCTTGGAGTATTGTCGATCGCACTCCCGGACGCAAAAAGTGATTTGATACACTGCTCATAGGGGCAAGCTACGCGCTGTCAACCCTACATAATTAACTAAGGTGCGGAGTACGCACCTTAGTTAATTAATTTGTACTTACCCGAAGATGGTAAAATCATTCAGACCGATCGCACTAGCTTGCACTCCATTCAAAGCAGCCAACAGTTGACCGTTCTCACCAATCCTGATGAAAGCTGCATTAGCGCTTTGGGTAATACTAAGTTGAGAAAAAGTTAGACCGCCCGCTAACACCAGCAAATCTTCACCTTTTGTGAAATCAGTAATTTGATCGCTGCCTTCACCTGCTGTTAAAACAAAGCGATCGCGCCCAATGCCGCCGTTGAGAATATCATTTCCCAAACCCCCAATCAGACAATCGTCACCTTTGCCGCCGTAGAGAGTATCGTTGCCCTCATCGCCGCACAGTTTATCGGAACCGCCGTTGCCAAACATCAGATCGTTGCCAGCAGCGCCGCACAGGGAATCTGCCTCGCCGTTAAAGTCGATCGCGCTGTCTCCTAAAATAGTATCGTCCCCGTCGTCGCCGCAAATGCTATCACTGCCGCGATCGCCCAACAGCCGATCGTTGCCAGTACCCCCCACCACAACGTCATTGCCCTTGCCGCCATAAACAGTATCATTGCCCTCGCCACCACTTAGAGTATCCGCAGCATCTCCCCCATTCAAGAAGTCGTTGCCCGCACCGCCAAACAGCAAATCGCGTCCAGTCGAGTCAAGGCTAGACGGGTCAAAATTGCCGCCAAACAAGCAGTCGTTACCCTGAGCCCCAACTAGAGTGTCATTGCCCTTGTCGCCCCAAATCAAGTCATCGTCTTTGCCACCGATCGCCACATCATCGCCCTTACCCCCGAAAATGCGATCGTCGCCGCCGGCGCCGTTGAGGTAATCATTGCCATTGCCGCCAAACAGCAAGTCTTTGTCTGCATTCGGGCCAAGGGGGATATTGGTGGGCAGTCCCCCGTAAATATTGTCGTTGCCCTTTTCGCCCAGCAGAACGTCGTCGCCGTTGAAACCGCTGATAACGTCGTTGAGATTGCTGCCGATGAGGAAGTCGTCGCCGTCAGTGCCATTGAAAGTGCGATCGACAGAATTCGGGCCCGGAATCGAACCGATCGCGGGTAGGGTAATTTGTTCGCAAATGCAATCGGTATCGCCCCCTTGAACGCTGTCAGAGTCAACAGGAATTCCGGTGGGAGTCGGAGTGCCGGTGGGAGTCGGAGTTCCGGTTGGGGTTGGAGTTTCCGTGGGAGTCGGAGTTTCCGTGGG
>NZ_JAUBOQ010000070.1:21052-21418 GCF_036700325.1 Microcoleus sp. Z1_B2 | reverse complement strand
GGAGTCGGAGTGCCGGTGGGAGTCGGAGTTCCGGTTGGGGTTGGAGTTTCCGTGGGAGTCGGAGTTTCCGTGGGAGTTGGAGTTTCCGTGGGAGTCGGAGTTTCCGTGGGAGTCGGAGTTCCCGTGGGGGTTGGAGTTTCCGTGGGAGTTGGAGTTCCCGTGGGAGTCGGAGTTTCCGTGGGAGTCGGAGTTCCCGTGGGAGTTGGAGTCGGGGTTCCCGTGGGGGTTGGAGTCGGGGTTCCCGTGGGGGTTGGAGTTCCGGTTGGAGTCGGAGTTCCCGTGGGGGTTGGAGTTCCGGTTGGAGTCGGAGTGCCGGTTGGAGTCGGAGTTCCGGTTGGAGTCGGAGTTGCGGTTGGAGTCGGAGTT